>JAFGTT010000018.1 GCA_016933955.1 Candidatus Zixiibacteriota bacterium | reverse complement strand
GGTTTCGACATATTATTTTATATCACGGGCATGGTGCCCCGCCTTTCAGGCGGGTTTCTGAATTTGTGATTTTCACCCCCCCATTTTCTCCACCACTTCACCCTTAATCTATTCCCCACCCCGATTTGTATGAAAACCCCAATATCCCAAAATATCCGGCATAAAAAACTTTTACTGACAAAACGAAGCCATTTCATGGCCTCTTCAACAATAACACTGCATCAAAAAAAATTGTGTAGGATGAAACGAACCCATTTCTACCGGACGACGGAATCGCGGCCATGAGAAGATATGCCGTATGCTTTAAAAAAACAAAATAGCATTTGCTTTCAAAGGAAATTAGTATTTCTTAGGGAAGAGCACTTAAGTCATTGATACCGATCGCTCCTCAAGGTATAAAATGGCCCCTAAGCAGTGTGCGCGGCCCCTGCTCACACCTCATTGATTCGCATCTTCGTCGAGTGGGGGTTGCGCCTTTATTGGGCCGGTTTTATTTTCCTAAACCGCCAAAAGTATCAGCTTCCCACCCGGATGTGAACATCCTGCGAATTACGAATCTCGGTGCTGGCCCGGTTTTTGTCGAAAATGCAGAACAACAGATAACTGCCGCCGACTTCACAGCCGTTTCTTATTTCCGGCCGGATATAGGCATCATGCAGGGCCGCTTTGAAGCGCGGGGCGAAACCGCAGGTCGGCCAGTTGTCATAGATGGTTTCGATATTCTGGATAAAACCGTTATCATCGATTGTCAGAATCACCAGCACGGTATCGATCAGCCCGGTCCCGTTAAAAGGATAATCTATTCGTCCGCGGAATTCGATGTACAGCGGCCGATCGACCGAGCTTGCGGAACCTCTGAATTTGAAATCCAGGCGATAAGTCGGAATCAATGCGGACGGGGACGTCTCGCGGCGGTTGGTATATTCATCAAACTCATTATCGGTCCCAGGATCATGTAAAAAGGCAAGATCAGCAGCATCGCCCGGATAGTCAAAAGACTCCGCAACCATCCTGAAATGCTCATTGAAAGGAATATCCATGTCGGGCTGTTTCACCTTAGGCCGATCCATGGAGGTCATATTACCTGTTTGGCCTGTCCGATTTATGGCCGGTCGCGAAAAGACAAGATCGAGGCGGCCGCCAGTATAACTGGAATTTCCGCCGGAGATATCATCCGGGCCGATATATTTGATATTACCGCTCAACGTGACCAGATCATTATCAGTCGGATAATAAACCGCCATAGCGACCATGAGAACCAGAATCGAGGAGATAATGGTCCCGGTCATCATCGATTTCCGATAAGTCGTCTTCAAAGGACTGAGATACATAGCCCTGACCCCGGACTGATGTTCCTGGATACCGTCTATCTCTACAAATTAGACGTTGAAAATGATGCAAATGTTTTAGGATTTATGGGCCGCAAAAGGCTCTATAACGGGGCTATTCGTAATCGGACTCAAGATAATCCTTGGACATGGCCTGGCGCTGAATGCGCTCGGAAAGCCGCTTGGAGAATTCGGCCGCCGAGTTTTCGCCATAGGTCTTCAGCATATGATTCATGGCAATGACTTCCGAGATCACGGTGATATTTTTGCCCGGGGAGATAGGAATATTGACCTGCGGAATTCGCACCCCCAGGATTGTGGTTCCCTGCTCCTCGATCCCCAGCCGTTCGTAATCGAGATCATCGGACCAGAGGGTCAGATGGACCTCGACTTCAACCCGTTTCTGGAGGCGGATGGAGCGGATACCGAACAGCTTTTCGATATCGATAATCCCGATTCCGCGGATTTCCATATGCTGGCCAAGCAGTTCCGAACCGGTGCCGACAATCAGGTCGGGGGCTTTGCGGGTGATTTTGATAACATCGTCGGCTACCAGCCGATGACCCCGTTCGATCAGGTCGAGCGCGATTTCCGATTTGCCGATACCGGATTTACCGGTGTAAAGCAGGCCGACCCCGTAAACATCGACCAAAGTTCCGTGGACGGTGATCGATGGGGCGAAGATAACATCGAGCACGGCTGATAGTCGGTTGGCCAACTCCGAGGTACTCAGGCGCGACGAAAAAACAGCGGTTTTGTATTTATCACCTATAGCCAGAAAATCGATCGGCGGGGTGATCCCCTTGGCGATTATCACCATCGGGATATTACTGCCGAAAATCCGCTCGCCGGTTTCGATCAGATGATTATGATCCAGTTGATTGATAAAAGTCATTTCGGTTTCACCCAGAATCTGGGTCCGCTGGCTGGGATAACGATCCATAAAACCGGTCAAAGCCAGGCCCGGGCGGTGGATTTCGGCATTGGGAATTTTTCTCTTCAGACCGGCCTCGGAATTAAGCAGGGTCAAATCAAAGAAATCTTTGCGGTCTTTGTACAGCTTTTCGACAGTAAGTTCCGACATATCGACTCCTTGGGTTCACCGTGCAATTAAAATAAACCCCGGTGATCATTTTTGCAAATAAAAAAACCCGGCGGAATTACCGCCGGGGTTGAGGTAGAGAGAGATTGGATTGCTAAACCAAAGGAAGAAATTTATTGGTCTTGTTTTAGTCCATTTTTTCCTGCATTTCTTTCATTTGTTCCCGAAGCTGATCCAACTGTTCCCGGAGTTGCTCCATCTGCTCCTTGAAATCACGGGAATCGAACAAATCATTATCGGTGTTGCCGCGAAAGAGCCCTTTCATACGGGGCATGAACAGAAAATCCTGATCGAATCCGGGGAGACCGTCCAGGCGGCCCAACGAATGGCCGGCGGGAGATTCATCGACTTCGAGACTGAATTCCTGCTCCTTCTTGTCCCGCAGAACGGTCAGCTTGATTTTGTCGCCTTTCTCTTTTTCCCAGACCGCCTGCTGAACATCGGACAATTCCCCGACCAGGTTGCCGTCGATTTTGACAATAACATCACCGGCTTTAAGACCGGCCTTTTCAGCCGGAGATTCCGGGATTACTTCGGCAATCAATGCCCCGGTCCCATCGCCAACCCCGAAATATTCGGCCAGTTGCGGGCCGAGATCCTGCAGATTGACCCCGATATAGGTATCGGCCATGGAGGAATTTGAAAATTTATAGGATTTGCTATATGTCTTGGGCAGATTGTTTAATCCGTACCATTGATACAGCTGATCGGCTTTATCCTGATCGAGGCGCCTCCCCAAAACGATTTCCACTTGTTTTTCCTTTCCCTTCCGGAAGATATCCAGGGTCACCTTGTCGCCATCCTTGTGCTGTTTCATGGCCGCAATCAGCTGGTCGGCATCAGCCAGTTTTTCGCCGTCAAAGCTAAGAATGATATCGCCCTGTTTCAGCCCGGCCTTATCGGCGGGCGAATCGGGTATAAGCATTTTAATCACAACCCCGTGGTCGGTGTCGAGATTGAAGGCTTCTTTTAGATTATTATCTATGGTCTGGGTATAAATTCCCAGCCAGGCTCCGGGGTTTTCCGTGGCCAGAGCGGCCGATGAAAACAGCGGCAGGGCCAAGAAAAAGGCCAGCAAAATAATCAGTTTGTTGTTCCTCATAGGTTTATCCTTTCCATTAATCATTGCCGCAAATCTTATTCACAATTTTCTACTCAAAAGGAAAAGAGGATGTTCCAAATCTTTTTTTGAGAAGGATTCAGAGAGATGGATTATGATCGGGGAAATAATGAGCCGGATTGGTTAACGGCCGGGATAATAATTAATCCTGATACCGATTCGGGCGGAACGGGTATAGGGTGATGGGGTCCGTTGTCCCCTGAGGTTTAAAACCAGGGTCAAGTTCTGTTTCAGGGGCATCAGGATATCCATTTGCCCGAAAAAACCATCAGAGGAACCGCCGGCCCGAAGATAAAACGATGGCGTCCCCTCGACACCATCGGGATTGCTGTATTCTTCGCCCGGAAGATAGCTTCCGGTAAAGAAATTCACCATTCCGTAATATTCATCCACCTGGACAAGCTCACGGTCCTGGTAATAATTCCCTCCGATTCCCAACGACAGCGATTTCATCACCGGTACCAGGGCCGATCCGCTTATAACATATTGGTGGTTATCAACATGGCGGTCGGGCACGCGCCCTCCGTACCCCAGTGAAAAAACCGGGAGACCAATAACCCCATCGGGATTGGCATGTCCGCGTGTCACCAGCGGATTTCCCGGATAAACTTTCAAAGCCACAAAATAATGATGAAATACAGAATCGACATTTTCCAATTGATATCCGGCCATAACGGTCAGGAGGTTTGCGGCGGGAATGGCCAGATCAAGACCGAATTGAAAGCGATCGGTATGGGGAACATTATTTTCGGCCGCAACCGAGGTGAAGGCCGCCTCGAATGAACCATTAATCTGCCCCACCAAACCGTCGGGATGCTTCTCGGCGGCTTCAACTCCAAGGGGCAAGAAAATAGACACCATTAGAGAGAGAACAACAAGAAGATATCGTTGAGGTTTTTTGAATCTGATCATAAGCATCCCTGCAGGTCTATCCGTGATTAATAAAATATACGGCCCTCAGATAATCAAGAGGCGGACTTAATTTTAATGGTAAATATGAGGGTTTGAAGAATGCTGAGCGGTGTTCAATTCGATTATTTCGGCTTGACAAAGGCGGAAAAATGTTTATAATAGTTGCCTGAATTTGCCTGCTAAGGGCAGGTTTATTCGGGGATTTTGACGATATAGAGTGGAAAGATACACTCCCCTGTAGCTCAGTTGGTAGAGCAGCTGACTGTTAATCAGCGGGTCGCAGGTTCGAGTCCTGCCGGGGGAGCCAAATTTACAGCTACGAACTTCCTGAAGCTCGTTGGTTAACTGTAAAGCCAGTGGAAACAGGAGGTGTGAAGCGGCCGTTCCCCCTGACTTGTTTGAGGATTACGATTCGGTGGATATTTCCGAACTCACTCGTCGCAATATCTTTGGTGCCCTTCGGGCTAGCAATGTCGTTTGGTCTGGCCGATTATCAGAGACTGACTTCCTCTTGCGGCTTTACGATCTTGACAACCTACCTTCTCAAGACCACCGGTTTGAATCCGCCGCAGATGATATCTGGCAGCATTGTGAAAATAACCCGGGCGATTGGCCCATTGATTGGGTATATGACGATTCACGCTTTGACCTCCTGAATGCCCCCGACGAGGTATTTCTGCGATTCCTTTGCGAGATGATCCATCCTATCGTGCGAACCGACAACAAGGAAGTCCAGAATCTGCTCGGGATTTTCAATAAAAATCTGGCCGTCGACGGATGGGAGATCGCTGCCCGTACTCAGTTATCCGGCATGCCGGTATTCGCCGCACGACACCGAATAGTAAAGGGTAATCCCGCGTTGGGGACCGCCATACAGCTTGTTAAAGTACCGGATGCCGGGTACGTGACACAGCAAATTACGCGGATGGAGGCGGCCGTCGAATCGGACCCGGAACTTGCGATAGGAACAGCGAAGGAACTCGTAGAAACCATCTGCAAAACTATACTCTGCGAATGTGGAGAGAAAGTGTCCAATAGCGCTAACCTTCCGCAACTGGTGAAGATGGTGCGTGAGAGACTCGAACTCCTCCCTCAAGACATACCGGATAGAGCAAAAGGCGTTGACACTATCAGGCGGTTGCTTAGCAATCTTGGGACGGTGGCTCAAAATCTGGCAGAACTCCGCGGTCTATATGGCTCCGGGCACGGAAAACAGGCGAGAGTCAAAGGTCTGCAACCAAGACATGCTCGGTTGGCAGTCAACGCAGCGAGTACACTCGCCGTGTTCCTCTTTGAAACCTACCAAGAGCGTCACCACAGACATCTACACTGATTCTCCATTCCGAAACGTTCCTTCCGGGGTTCGAAACAAACTGGTCCCTTTGCGTCCGATACCCCTGAATATCCTCTCCTGATTCTCCGTTTATCCGTTTCCAGATTCCCACTGGTTAACAGGTCGATGGCCTCAGGCGAACCCGCCTCGACGGTTCTCGAAAACCTCCGGTAGGTATCTGTCGCATGCCTTCACGAATTCATACTGCCAGATATTCATACGCACGGTTCCTCCAGTTCCCGGGTGAAACCAGCCAGTTTCTCTGCTGGTGACCTCTGACAATACCTGAGGGTAATGGGCCGGAAATCAAGAGTCCCCATTCTCTCCTGGTGAAGTCAGGGTCTCCCAGATGTCATCAACAGAGAACGGATTGAAAGTGAGAGTGCCTCTGACTTTGAACCGTTGCTCCCCGTTATAAAGAACCGCGCCGGCATTAACATGTTTGAGGCCCAGGTTTCGGAATCGCTCCAGAGCTTTCACAAAGTCCACGGAGAAGGTCCCGGCCGATTTGATCTCCACCGGCGTGAGCTGACCCTTCTCCCTGATGAGCAGGTCTACCTCATTGCCATACGTATCGCGATAAAAATATAGCTCTGGCCTTATTCCTTTGTTGAGAGCGCCCTTGGCGACGTCCGCGATCACGAGGTTCTCATACAGATTGCCGCGTAAGGGATCGCGAGATGCCTGTTCCTCAGTGTGAATACCCAGTAGAAATGCGGCCAAACCAACATCCGTGAAATATATCTTGGGGGATTTCACTACACGCTTCCGGATGTTTTCAAAGAATGGCGGCAATTCAAACACGACATACGACGCCTTCAGCACACTTATCCAGTTCTTGATGGTTGTGCCGGATACGCCGACATCGTTCGAGAGCGAGGAAAGGTTGACGATCTGTCCCACTCGACCGGCCAACAGGGTGAGGAATTTCTGGAATTGCGCCAAGTCACGCAACTGAATCAACGCACGCACATCGCGCTCGACATAAGTCTGCAGGTAACCGTTGTAGAACCGTCGCGGCTCGAGCCTTTCTTCGTGAAGCCGAGGATAACATCCCCGGACTATCAACTCGAAAGGTGTCCACTTCGATTTGTAGTTGCGGAGTTCGCTGAGTGAGAAAGGCCACAATGTCAGCATGGCGGTTCGGCCCGCCAGCGACTGGCTGATCGCCTCGTGCAAGTGCGGCTGGTGACTTCCTGTAAGAATGAACCGGCCCGACTGCCTGGACTTGTCGACGATTTCCTGGAGATATGAGAGCAGGGCCGGAAGCCGCTGTATTTCATCCAGGATACCGCCATTTTCCATCTGGCCAAGAAATCCCCTGGGGTCGGCTTCGGCCGCGGTTCGGACGTCCGGGTTTTCCAGGGAGGAGTATGGCTTGTCCGGAAATGTCATTTGAACAAGGGTGGTCTTGCCTGATTGGCGGGGTCCCACGACGGTCACCACGGGATACTCAGCAACGGACTGAACCAGTTCTTTTGTGATATTTCGAGTAATCATGGCATGATAATACTCAATTGTCGTGTAAATCGCAAGTTAAACTTTTGATTTTCACGATATCACTCAACAGATATCGGGATTTCAGGCATTTCAAATACAAAATTGCGGGATTCTGTCTTCATGTAACCTGACTCCATGCCTGCTCATTCGATCCGACACCTCGGCCAGCGCGCCGGACGATTGAAAACCACAGAAGTCGCTACGTCTTAATGGGATAAGCGATGCTGAGGGAACCGGAATTGAAGTCATTTCTTGCCCTATTCGAGTGACCTCTCGCCACATACTGCTGATATGCTGTTGATATTAGAGAGCTTGCAGTTAACGGCGGGAGAATGAGAGCACATGAAAGCCGTCATGTCCGTCGTTGCGTTCGGGGAGCTTTTTAATTTTCCAAAAAAATAGGCAGGAGCGCAGGGCTCCTGCCCTACCTAAATTTACTAAAATCGAATTAATTCTAGATATGCAGTTTATTTACAAATTCTTGAGTATTTTTCAGTAAATCCTCTGTTGGCGCATGAAATAGCGTTCTATATTCTTCCAAAAAGGGGGCTTTTTATTGTACTGGACGAAATATTTTCATAAATGCAAGCTCATTCAACAGATTCCTGCTATGGATAAAACTGGTCAGCCGTTTTTCTGACACCGCAATATTCCACATATTGTTTCAATTCTCCGGCTATTTCCGCCAGTTCCTCATCGGAATAAGACGGTTCATGATGTAGAGTCTCATCCAGCAGTTTTGTGGAACCAAAGTTCTGCAGGATATACCTTCTCGCACCGCGAATCGAGCGGGCGATTTTGTGGATATCATCCGGACTTATAAAACATCTAACAACGGTCGTCCTGAATTCATAATCAACCTCAGATGACATCACAAGGGCGATGCTTTTTGTCAGCCGTTCCGCCGGAAAGCGCACGCCGACGATTTTTCCATAATCCCGCCAAGGGGCTTTAATATCAATAGCAACATAATCCAGCAGTTTTCTACCAATGGCTTCTTTCAGTATCCCGGGTTGGCTGCCGTTGCTGTCAAGTTTTACCAAATAGCCCATTTCCTTTATCCGGCTCAGCATGCTTAAAAGGTCCGGATGTACGGCAGGTTCCCCGCCGGAGATACATACCGCCTGCAGTAATCCCGAGCGTCGATGCAAAAAATCATAAACATCCCGGAGCGGAATGGCCGGCGAAAATTTTTCGGGTACAACCAGTTCCGGATTGTGACAATAGCGACACCGAAAATTACAGCCTCGGGTGAATACAACGGCGCATATTTTACCGGGGTAGTCTATGAGCGAAAGGCGCTGTAATCCTCCGATGATCATGCGGGTACTTCAGTTCGGTATTGCCGGCGCATGACGAATTCCGCCTGCTTGCCGTCGTTCCACTGGTTTACCGGGCGTAAATATCCCACAATACGGGAATATATCTCGCACGGACTACCGCATCTTTTACAGACCGACACCTCACCGGCCAGATAACCGTGTTGCGGGCAAATACTGAAAGTCGGTGTCAGTGTGAAATACGGTAATTTATATCGTTCACATATGGTTTGCACCAGAACTTTAACCGACTCCGTTTCATTAATTCTCTCCCCGAGGAACAGGTGCATCACGGTGCCTCCGGTGTACTTGGACTGAAGGTCATCCTGCATATCAAGCGCTTCGAAAAAATCATCGGTAAAATCAACCGGAAGGTGGGTTGAGTTGGTATAAAACGGATTGTCGACATTTCGGCCGCATCCATTGGCAAACACTGCTTTCTCGAATTCGGCCTGATCCAGTAACGCCAGCCGGTATGATGTTCCCTCCGCCGGAGTCGCTTCCAGATTGTAGTTATTGCCCGTTTCGTCCTGATAATCCAGGAGCCGATCCCTCATGAAATCCATCACGGTCATGGCAAATGATAGTCCCTGGAGAGCCGCGATATTAACTCCCAGCAGGTTGCGGAGAGCTTCATTCATTCCCACAATCCCGATAGTGGAGAAATGGTTTTGCCAGTAAGCACCGTAATGCTCTTTTATGTTTCGAAGATAAAACTTGGTGTAGGGATAGAGGTCGGCATCCGTGAAACGTTCGAGGGTTTTACGCTTGATTTCCAGGCTTTCTTTTGCCTGATCCATGATCCGCTCGAGTTGATTCAAAAATCGCTCTTTGGACCCGGCTATAAGTCCGAGGCGGGGCAGGTTAATCGTCACAACGCCGATCGAACCGGTCAGCGGATTGGCTCCGAAAAGTCCGCCCCCGCGCTGATATAATTGCCTGTTATCGATTCTCAGCCGGCAACACATCGACCGCGTATCCTCGGGATCCATATCTGAATTGATAAAATTGGAAAAATACGGCAGGCCGTACTTGCCGGTTACCTTCCACAACAGATTGCTGACCTCCCCATCCCAGTTAAAATCCCCGGTAATGTTGTAGGTTGGAATAGGGAAGGTGAAAACCCGGCCGCTTGCATCACCATCCGCCATAACCTCAAGAAAAGCCCTGTTGAACCAATCCATTTCGGTTTGGAATTCGCCATACGTTTCAGACCGTGGTTGTCCACCGATAATAACCGGCTGATTCGCATAATGTTTCGGCGCTTTCAGATCCAGAGTGACATTCGTAAACGGAGTCTGGAAGCCGACACGGGTCGGGACGTTTACATTGAAGAGAAACTCCTGGAGAGCCTGCTTGACTTCGTTGAATGTCAGCTTATCGTAACGGATGAACGGAGCCAGAAGCGTATCGAAATTGCTGAAGGCCTGGGCTCCGGCCGTCTCCCCCTGCAAAGTATAGAAGAAATTGACCACCTGGCCGAGGGCGGCTCGAAAATGCCGGGGAGCTCTGCTCGACACCTTTCCCTCGACCCCTGTAAATCCGTGGATCAAAAGGTCGTAAAGATCCCAGCCGACACAGTATACCGAGAGAATATTCAAATCATGTATATGAAAATCACCTCTCAGGTGCGAAAGCCGAATCGATTCCGGATATATCTTATTCAGCCAATAATTCTTACTGATTTCGCTGGAGATATAATTATTCAGTCCCTGAAGGGAATAGGACATATTGCTGTTTTCTTTAACCTTCCAGTCGGATTGTAAAAGGTATTTCTCGACCAATCCGTTATTTACGGCGTTGGCAATGTTCCTGAGTTGTTTGTGCTGATCACGATAAAGAATATAGGCATTAGCGGTCTTCTTGAAATCCGAATGCAGGAGAACATCCTCGACCAGGTCTTGAATCTGCTCGACCTGAGGAATCCGGCCTCCCAACTGGTGTTCGGCCCTCATCAAAACCATCCTCATCAGGGTGACTGCCTCCCGGTCGCCGAATTCACCCGTGGCTTGCCCGGCCTTGGCCAGAGCGGTGGATATTTTTTCTTCCTGAAAAGGGACTTTCCGTCCGTTTCGTTTGAGAATGTACATAAACATAAGCCTGCTCCAAAAAAAAGCCTGGGTTTGGCCGCCCAAGCCATCGAACAGACTCTGCAGGTGGCTTGTCGCGAGCCGGACGCGGGTCTATACAAGACTAATTGTATGAGGTCGGACTATAACCGTTGCGCGACAGTGAGGGATTTTCACCCTGCTTCATCATACAAACCGCTGGATCAGTTATAATATTTTCCAAACCGCCGCGCAATAAAAAACTGCGCCGGATATCATCTTTTTCTTTTTTTATGATATGGCCATACGAATTTCAAGCTTGGCCGTCGGCATATATGCTTTTCCCCGATAAACCGTTTATTTAAACGGAATATATTTATGACAATCCGTCGAAGGCCAAGTTTGTGGCAAGGCCGGGAGGCTGGCTATTTTCGAGAGCCGCAGAATGGTTGGCAGGCATATTAGAAATATCTGAGATTGATAAACAACGTGTAAACCGAATGAAGATCAATAAGGGGAACAAACGAAGGCCTCTGCCCCTGTTTATTATGTTTCCATTTCTCCATACCGAATGGGCAGAAATGCATGGTTCGCCCGCCATAATTGCCAAGGAATGGTTATTTCAAAAACCATATTAGTTAAGACAAAAGTATGGGAGAAACATTGATAAGATGCGGCTGTTTTTTATTAGCGTGGCTGAGGAGAAAAACGGCGGTTATTTTCCGGGTTGATTTATATGCTTTTTTTGATTTTATTGGTTACGGTAATCTGCCGTTTCGTAATATATTCGTAAAATTGGCGTAAGAGCATCAGCGGATCAAACTTACGAACAAGGAGAAAGTCATGATCGAAAAAGCCGTGTACACTTCGAAATCCACCATGAAAAGTCTCTGGCAGGAGTACCGGATTTATAAGGATCATGTCGAGTTCGCCACCCATGTCGGAGTGGTGTCGATTCCTTTTGATGTGATAGTAAAAGTCGAGGTAAAGGAATCCGATTTAAAAGGCCTCTTAAAAGGTGATCTCCAGCTTAAGGGATTCAAGCCCGCCATAAAACTGGATTGGGCCAACTTCAAGGAACATGTGGTGCTGGACAAGAAAGAAGGATTTTGCAAGCGGTTTCTGTTTACGCCGGAAGATTCCCATGAATTCAAAAAGGTTCTTGAAAAGGAACTCCAGGGATACAAGAAATAGCTGAATATCTGTTGTCATATTATTTCATATTTCCCGATAATGCCGACAATGGGGGGAATTCATCTCTCTCTCCCGTCATTGATATTGACCCCGGTATCAGCCGGGGTTATATTTTGCGCGTAAAAATGTGTCGAAATCTATTCGGGAGTTACGGAGGGTATATCATCGGCAGGCGCATGGCCCTCCCGGAGATAAAGTATTATGCATGAACTGGCCTTTCTCACGGATCTTCTAATAATTCTTGCAGTTGCCGTTATAGTCGTGGTCGTTTTTTATCGACTCAAATTGCCGTCTATAGCCGGATTCATTCTCTCGGGTGTTTTGGTCGGGCCGCGAGGCTTGGGATTGATTCATGATAGCCACCAGGTCGAAATCCTGGCCGAGATCGGGGTGGCCCTGCTACTGTTCGGCATTGGCCTGGAACTGGCCCTTAAAAAACTGCGACGATTATGGAAACTTGCGGTTATCGGAGGTGTTCTCCAGGTCGGACTGACTGCCTCGGCCGCATATCTGATATGTAAAATGTTCGGATTTGAGGGCAATTCGGCGATATTTATCGGTTTTGTCTTGGCCTTATCCAGCACCGCTATCGTATTGAGGGGGCTTCAGCAACGAGGTGAGGTCGATGCCCCGCACGGGCGATTGATACTGGGGATTCTCGTTTTCCAGGATTTCAGTGTGGTCCCGATCATGCTGATTATTCCGTTATTGATTGGTTCCGATTTGGGAGTCGGAACCTTTACCGTTACCCTGGTCAAATCGCTGGGTCTTGTCCTGGCGGTGTTGCTTGCCGCCATTCTGATTGTCCCGCGGGTTCTCAGACTTGTTGCTCGAACCAGACAAAGGCAGTTATTCATCCTCGCGGTTTTCGTTGTCTGCCTGGGCACGGCCTGGCTGGTAACCCGATCCGGGGCGTCACTGGCAATCGGCGCCTTTCTGGCCGGGCTGGTTGTGGCCGGATCCGAATACCGCCAGCAGGCCATGGCCGAAATAATATCTTTCAGAGAGGTTTTCGCCAGCCTGTTTTTCGTATCGGTCGGAATGCTGTTATCACCGAATGCGATTCTTTATAATCTGATCCCTATCCTGACTATCCTGGCGGGTATTTTAATCGGCAAATCCCTGATTGTCTTTTTGACGGCGTTGATAATGCGAATGCCCTTCCGGGTATGTTTGATTGCCGCTTTCGCGCTGGCCCAGGTGGGGGAGTTCTCTTTCGTTTTGCTTTACGCCATTCAAGGAACAGGTCTGGTGTCCGGTGCGGTCGAAAACAACGTGGTTTCGGCCGCGATCTTGTCCATGTTCATTACGCCTTTTGTCATGTCCTACGGACCCCGGCTGACGGCCGGTCTCGGCAGGTTTGCCAGACTTAAAGGAATGGCCGAGATCGATTCTGCCGAGGATGTTTCGGGAGAGGTCTGTAAGATCTGTAATCATATAATCATCGCCGGGTACGGTTTTGCCGGACGGGAGTTATCGCAGGTCCTCAATGACTCGGGGTTACCATACATCATTGTCGATTTGAATATAGAAAATGTCGAGAGAGCATCGAGGGAAACCGGCAAAGCGGTGTTCGGCGATATCACCAGCGAGGATGTCTTAAGTCAACTGGGGATTGAAAATGCCCGTGAGCTGGTTATTCTGATAAACGATCCGGGGGCATCGGAGCTGGCTGTAAGAACGGCCCGCGGACTGGCGCCGAAGTTGCATATAACCGTCAGGACCACCTATTTGCTGGATATCGAAACCCTGCTGGCGGCAGGTGCCGATGATGTTATTCCGGCGGAACGTGAGGCCGCGGTCAGGGTCGTTTCTCAGGTATTGAAACGAAATCGGGTCGATCCCGACAGAATTTCCGGACAAGTATCCGAAATCCGGGATCATTCTGAAACGAACTGAAAAACGATGATTCGCCTGATGGAGAGACCTTCCTGAGGATGGGCATAAACTCGAATCAGCAACCGGGAGCCGGAGGCTGTCGTCATATTTTCAGCGCGGCTCCCGGATTGTTATTAAATCAATGAAGATTCCGGTTGGCGGCGGTATTACCGGTCGTCAATTTTATTCCGGGCGTGTGAACGGCCACGGAGCTGGGCGGATCGGTCAGATCCCAGTTATCGGGATCGGCCGGATCACCGCCGGTATAAACCATACGCCAGTAGAATTCCAGCGGATAATAACCGGACCAGTCGGGTGTCCAGTAATCGATATAGCCATAAATATCATACACGCCGGAGGACTGCCGGGTCAGATCAAGCTGGAAGGATGACAGGTAGAAAACCCAACCGTCATCATACCCGAATTCATCGTAAATAAAATCGATAACCATTGGGTCGGTGTAGTACTGAAGAGCCGCAATAGCCAGATATTCATTGGGACTGTACTGTGTTACCTGGATCGTATCATAATGGTTCTCGATAACGGTTACGGTATCGTGGATATAAGTCACCTGGGTAACGGTATCGATTATCAGAACGGTGTCGGTGGTATTGACGGTTGTCGAATCATGGTTGTACACGGTATCAATCATAAAAACCGTATCGGGAGGCGATTCGACATATTCGATATCATGGATGTACTCGGTCGATTCGACTATTCTTTCCTTATCACAGCCGCTGACCAGCAGAAAGAGTAAGAAACCGGCCAGAAGAACGGCAATAATCAGTGTTTTTTTCATATCATCTCCTTACGGCCCAAAAGGATATTTTTCTCCTGACATCAGCGCAAACGCTGTACCCGGCGGCAGGAAACCGCGGCCACACCATTAACATCTTACAGTTCAGAAAGTTATATGGCGTTTTGGCCTTCTGCCGGGATTAATTCTGGATATTTCCCCGGACAAAATTCTGCAAAAGGACGTCAATAGAAGACCCAAACAAATATTGACTATGTTATTGGGTTCATTGGTAAAAATATGGAGGAATGGGAGAGCGATATGTACGGTGTATATTCAATACGATGAGAATGATTCCGGCAGGCAACCGCTATTGATCCTTATCCCGGCCGAAACCGGAGGAAATCGACAATTTCCTCCGGCTATCAATTGCATTTATTCCCTCAGATTCACTCATGATTCATTCTGATGGGAGCGGCAACGGCCATCTTCGCCATGATGATGCGTCGGATTATCACAAGTATTTTCACCGGCAATAAGCTGTCCGTTCAGGTAGGACATGACTATTTCCTCCGGTTTCAAGGCCATGGCTCCGGTCACGACACTTATCCCGTTCTGGTTAAACATACTGATAGCCCGATGGCCCATCCCACCAGCGATAATCAGGTTACAATCCATTTGGGCCAGCCACCCGGGAAGGACACCCGGTTCGTGAGGCGGTGGTACCAGTCTTTCGGATTTCATGATTTTCTTATTATCGGTATCGACATCGATCAGGGCGAATTCCTGACAGTGACCGAAATGAGCTGACAGCCTCCCTTCGGCCATTGGTATTGCGATTCGCATATATTTGTCTCCCTCGTTTTATAGTAGTTTCAATGGTTTGGATATGTCTTTTTTTCGGCCATTGTTATATTTCAAATTTCCAAGGATTTTTTCCCAGATCTGTCTTATCAGTCGGCCGGTCTCATTATCAACAAATTCAATCACCGGTTTTCCGGCAATCTGGGCTCTGGTGATTTCGGGATCATAGGGAATCCGGCCCAGAAGTACAATTCCCTTTTGGATTGCGAAATTTTCGATTTCCTGTGTCAGCGCCGGGTTTATGTCGAATTTGTTGATGCATATTCCGAGCGGTAATCTAAAATGAGACACCAGGCTTATAATCCGTTCCAGATCATGGAAGGCGGATTTAGATGGTTCCGTAACCAGAACTACATAATCGGCTCCCGTCAGCGAGGCTATGACCGGGCAACCGATTCCCGGCGGTCCATCGACAATTATCAATTCTCTTCCCTCGCTTTCAGCCAGATCCCGGGCGGTCTTCCTTAACAGCGATACCAGCCGACCGGAGTTTCCCTGGGCAATACCCAGGTTGGCATGAATCAGAGGGCCGTAATCGGTTTTCGAGAGAAACCATTGCCCGCTGACCACCGGATGAAGTCCAATGGCTTTATCCGGGCATAGATAAACGCACAGGCCGCATCCCTCACACGCCAGCGGATCAATCCGATAACTTCCACCTGTACCGGTATCATTGTATTCAATGGCATTAAATCGACAATGTTCCCGACAGATACCGCAATCGGTACAGAGCTCGGAATCGATAATGGCCTTTTTGGAAGCAGTAAACTCATTGGGCTGGCCCTTTTCCCCCTGGATAATCAAATCCAGATCGGCGGCATCGACATCGCAATCGACCAGTATCTTATTTTCCGCCAGCACCGCCAGGGAACCCACCAGGCTGGTCTTTCCGGTTCCACCTTTACCGCTGAGAATCACCAGTTCCATTTTTCTCAATCCTCTTCTTGATATCATTCATCAGTGTCACCAATCCCCCGGCATACTCCGGATTACTGATCAGAGTCATACTGCCCTCGGAATATTCCTCGGCCAGCCGGCGGTCGAACGGTATTTTCAGTAGAATATCGACCCTTTCACTCTTACAATATTTCTCGACCCGATCATCGCCCATATCGGCCCGGTTTATCACCACCCCGAACGGCAAATTCATGGCCCGGACCATTTCCACCGCCAGTTTCAGGTCATGGAGTCCGAACGGGGTCGGTTCGGTAACGAGAACGACAAAATCGGTATTCCTAACCGCTTCAATAACGGGACAGGAGGTTCCGGGCGGTGCATCTATTATGGTGATTCGGGATCCGTTTGGTACTGATCTCAATACCTTAATTACAGGAGGTGAGAGCGCCTCACCGATATTCAGCCGCCCTTCGAAGAATTTGACCCCCTGCCCGTTTCCGTAATTTATGGTTCCAATCTCCCGCGGGATTTCCTCGATCGCTTTTTCGGGGCAAATATGATAGCAGGCGCCGCAACTATGGCAGAGCGAGGGAAAAACCATCACCCGGTCGGCCAGGACCGCCAGAGCATTGAATTGGCATGCATCGCCGCAGGCCCCGCAAAAGTTGCACTTTTCCGGAATGATTCGCGGAATCATAACATTAACCGGCTGACTCTGGATGCCTTGCGGCTTTAAAAAGATATGACCGTCCGGCTCCTCAACATCACAATCGAGAAAAACCACATCTTCACCCCTCTCCACCAGAATCGCCGCCAGGCTGGTGGAAAGGGTGGTTTTGCCTGTCCCCCCTTTACCGCTGGCAATAGCAATAGTTAATTTACGCGGCATGAACGATTACTTTCTGGTCATTGGCTGACCGCATTTGGGGCATTTGATTTCATAGCATGGGACACCCTGCTGGTGCTTAACCTTCTCGCCGCATGACGGGCAATAGCATTCCCCGCCCGGACCCAAAGCTCTTCCGCCGCCGCGGCCCATTCCACGACCTTTGCCCTGACCGCCGCCTTGACCGCCTCCGCGGCCGCCGCCCTGACCGCCACCGCGACCGCCGCCTTGACCACCGCCACCTTGCATACTCATTATGACTCCTTCCTTGATTTCTCAAGTTGTTCTATTCTCCGGTTAATATCTTCAAGCGTGCTCTTTAGATAGCCAGCCTGGTCCTTCAATTCAGCCAGTTCATCCTGACCGGTTGCGGCGGGTGCATACCCCGTCGCCGCATACCCGGCCGGATAATAGGGTCGATTCCACCCGGGTAGTCCGGTAGCATAGTACATATTTCGCCAACCCCGGCCGCCGCCGCCGAAACCTCTACCGCCACCACGGCCCATCCCCCGGCCGGAGCCGAATCCGCCACCCAAAAAGCGGTTCATGTATCCTGGCCTTCCATATCCGGCACAGAAGCCGGCTCCTCGTCCGGTCATAGGCCCCTGGCCCATCGGACCGGTTCTGTCTCCACCCGGCATAATATCCTCCTTTGTCTATTAATTCTACGCGCCAATAAAGCGTCCGGCATTACATCCAATGTCCTTCGACATTGGCACCGGTGCTTACTTTCAATTCGTTGTTGCGGGCCATTTCAATCGCCTGAGCCACCGTCCCATCGGCCCATTGGGCCGCCTTGATCCCGGCCGCATTCAGAGTTGCAAAAGCTTTCGGGCCGAAATTTCCCGAAACTACCAGGTCAACCTTCCGGCCGGCCACATTCCGGGCGGCCTGGATTCCCGCCCCCTGGGCGGCATTGACATTCTGACTGTTTTCGACGGCCTCGACACTGCTGTCGGATGTATCAAAGATAATAAAGTACGCGGCCCTGCCGAACCTTGGATCGACCCGGCTGGAAAGCTCTTTACCCTGCGATGAAACCGCTATTCTCATAAATCCTCCTTTATTCCCGGCCGCCGCGCCTTCCGCGTCGACAACCATATCCGCGATGTCCCCGGCGACGCCGACAACCGGGTAGCCAGAAATCCTCATTTTCAAGATTGCCCCGGGTATGAGCCGCGATGATATCATCAACCTGCCCGCCGAACCAGGGGCTGATCGGCACGCCGGCACCCGAAAGCATTTGTTCCAGTTGATGAGAAATCGCCCCGCAAATCAAACGATCGATCTTCAACCCGGAAATAAAACGGGCCCGACCGACCAAATTCATCGGCGGTATCGGGATAATTCGGCGAGATACTTCATGTCCCCCGACTATCTCGACCACCAGCAGATTACCGGCGGTATCCATGGTCGGTGAAATCCGACCTTCCCATTCTGGAATGGCAACTCTCATACTGATGATACCATTAAGCATAGACCGTGCCATTCCCGGTCAATGATCTAAAGATTGAAATAATTTATTGTAATACAATAAGATAGTGGTTGTATCAGTAATTATTGACAGGACTGAGCGCGAATGAAAAGATTGCGATATTGCAACCATTGAAGAAATGTTATTGCAATTATGCAGTTATTTTTGATTGGGTGGTTTAATCCTCAGCCGGTTCATTTTACGCCACAAAGTGGTTTTGTGTATTCCCAGTTCGCGGGCCGTTCGGGCCCGATTCCAGTTGTTGCGACGGAGAGCCTCGGTGATATAGACGGCACTGAGCTCTTCCAGCGAGGCCGATGGAACAGCCGGACCTTCATCTTTTGGCCGGACATTTTCAGGCAGATCGGAAAGATTAATAATCGTTCCTCGACACATGACAAACCCGTGCTCGATGATATTTTCCAGTTCGCGGATATTACCGGGATAATCATAACTCATCAGCCGGGCCAGGGCATCGGGAGCGATATCGGAGATCAGCTTTTTTTTAAGATGATTGAAGCGGCGGATAAAATGATCGATCAACAGCGGTATATCTTCGCGGCGTTCGCAGAGCGGGGGCAGTTTAATTTTGATGACATTCAACCGATAGTACAAGTCATCCCGGAATTTTCCGGCGCGTACCAGCTTCTCCAAACTCCTATTGGAGGCGGCGATAATCCGGACATCGGTTTTAATCGATTCAGTCGCCCCCAGGGGTTCATAAGTACGCTCCTGGATTACCCTGAGTAACCGCACCTGAAGGGCCGGCGAGATATCCCCGATTTCATCCAGAAAAATGGTCCCGCCTTCGGCAAGAGCAAAACGGCCCGGTTTGTCTTTCCGGGCATCGGTAAAAGCCCCGGCCCGATATCCGAACAATTCTGATTCCAGAAGGGTATCCGGGAGAGCCCCGCAGTTGACCACCACCAGGGGCTTTCCCTGGCGGCCGGAAAGATCATGCAAGGCCATGGCGATCAATTCCTTACCGGTCCCGCTGGCCCCCTCGATTAAAACCGTGCTGTCGCTTTCGGCCACACCCGGCAGGATATCGAATATTTTAAGCATTTCGTTATTCTTACTGATAATGTCATGGAAAGAATATTTTTTCTCGAGTTCCCGCCGCAGTTCCTCGATAACACTCAGGTTTCGGAAGGTTTCCACCCCACCGATAACATTACCCTTCTTGTCTTTCAAAACCGCCGTGGATATGCTTATCGGAATCCGGTTACCCGAGGAGTCGATAACATAAACCGCCCGGTTTACCGCCGGACGCCCGGTTTTGAATGACTCTCTCAGGGCACAGCTTGATTCACAGATCGAGGCATGAAAAACATCGCAACATCGTTGCCCGATCGCTTCCTCTTTTGATATTCCGGTTATTTCCTCGGCGGCCCGGTTAAAGGAGGTAATCCGCCAGTCTTTATCAACCGTGAAAACCCCATCGGCAATGGAATCAAGGATAATCTCGGTAGTCTGATCGTTTTTGGTTTTTCCGGCCATATTCAAACATCCATTAACATCTTTCAAGATTATACGGCCGTAGTTGCAAAAATGCAACCATTTTATTTGTTTCCGGCATTTATCAATTCAATCGTGGTTTAATAAGATCGGGAGACGGCCAAAGCCGTCTCCCGCCAGGAAGGACCGGCAATTACATGCCGGTGAGAGGAATGTAATAGGTTAATCCGACATTAATATTGATATCCCCGAGATTGCCGAATTCTTCCCCGAATTTATCTTTATCCTCGCTGAAGATCATCAGATACTGCCCTTCGGCGAAAAGCGACAGGTTCGGGGTAGCATAGACTTCAAGACCGGCGCCGAAATTTAAACCGAAACTGGTTTTTTTGAATTCCTCGCCGTTTTCCATAATTATAGCATCGCCACCGGGACCGTCATCGGTGGCTTTCCACGGCACCAGTGCCACCCCCGCCTTAACAAAAGGATTGAGCCGGTTTTCGGGATTATTGAAGAACGATCCTAAATTCAATATGCCGTTAAGGTATATCTGTGGAACCACGACATTGGGTTCATTTTCCGGATCATCATTGACATCATCCTTCATTTTCATAAAGGCGTAACGGAAACCGGTCTCGATCGAGACCTCCTTGATGATACCATAGTTAACATGGACTCCGAAAGCCGGTCCGAGATCAAAGAAATCGCTGAAAGTGCTGTCGGTGGTAATATCACCCCCGGCCGGGATAGACAGTCCACCGTTAAATCCCAGTCCCAGTTTTCCGGTGGCCTCGAAGGCATTGGCCGGCACGGTGAAGAACATCAAGACAATGACTGTGACACTCAATAATGTGACACGTTTCATGATTAATCTCCTTATGCTGTTATAAGACTTCCCTTTTTCATTAATGTTAAAATCGCCAGTCTATTTTTCCCTTCTTTCGCCCCCCTTTTAAATTAAGTGCATATACACTTATGTTGTCGAAAAAAACGATAACGTTTTTACAGCTATCAACCTCCTTTCCTTTTTGTACATGTTCCCGTTCTATAAAAAATGAACCGTGAAAAAATATTGAACCCGTCATCTTTAGCAGTCCCTCCCTATTACCGGTGGTCTGTTTGCACGGCACCGGTGGCTTTCTCCCAATCAAAGTAGGCATCCAGATATTCGTACACCGCCGCATAGTACCCGTTCGTGGCCTGATCCAGAACAACCCGGCTGTCTTTCAATTCGAGCTGGGTTGCCAGTCCGGATTTTGAAGTCGCTTCAGCTATGGCAAAGGCCTTCTCGGCCGTTTTCAAAGTCGCCTCGGCCGCGACAATACGCTTATTGGCTTCTTCAAGGCGGAGCCGGATACTTTCAATCTGTTTCTCGATATTTTCCCGGGTGCGATCGATATTGATTCGGGTTTTGTCCAGTTCGATCCGTGCTTTCTGGACTTTGGCCCGGGTGGAACCACCGGTGAAAATCGGGATCGAGAGATTCAATCCCGCTATAAAACCGTCGTTTTCCTCGTCCAGACTCCATTCATCCGACTGCGCCGAATAAGCATATGTCAAGCTACCGGTCAACGTCGGCAGATAGGCTGACTTCTCGGCCCTGACACCTGTTTCGCGAAGTTTCTCCTCCCATAACAGGGCATTGAAATCCGGACGGCTTTGCAGGATCGACTCCAGGGTCGCCATCTTCGGAAGTTGGGGATATTCATCGAGATTGCCGTCGAGCACCATATCCTCTTCAACCGGGATACCGGCCAGATTTTTCAGATTGATCAGGGCGATGTTGTAATTCTTTTCCGCTTCGGTGGTTCGGGGAACGTAATCTTTATAGCGGACCTCTGCCTGAAGCAGTTCGAATTCTGAAACCAGTCCATTGTCGAAAGCCCTTTTGACATCAAGATAATTCTCATAGGCATTGTGCTCCGATGCCTGCGAAACATCTAAAACCACTTTGAGAAGCAGGGTCTGATAAAAGGCTTTTTTGGAATAAGTCATGATTTCCTGGTATGAAGCATCATACACAAAATCAGATAATTTTTGATACTGCCGGGCCGCTTTAACGGCATTATACACTGCCCCGTTGAACAGCGTTTGGCTGATCACCACATTGGCGCTGTACTCATTATTTCTGGTGATGGGGAATTTCGAAATCCCGGCCTCCTCCTCACCCGTCAGCGCGGCCATATCCATGTACATATACATTTCTGACAGATTACGAGTGTAACCGGCGCTGGCCGAAACATGCGGCAAAGCCCCGGCCATCGCTTCTTTCTTGTTGGCACCGGCGATACGAAGTTCCTGCCGGGCCAGTTTCAGATCTTTGCTGTGCCTCTCAGCCAGATCGAGGAATTGTTCGAAGTTATATTCCCCGGCTTCAATGGTCGGAGTCAGGAGTAGAATCAGATATATCAATAAAAGTGACAGCCTTTTCATTTCTTTATCCCCTATCAGCAATTGCAGTTGTGGTCATGGGTTTTTTGGATCTTGACACAAAACTCATCAGGGCCGGGATTATAAACAGAGTCAGGATGGTCGATACCACCAGCCCGCCGATAGTGACAATACCCATGGGCTGGCGGAATTCGCGGCCGGAAGCACCCAATCCCAGAGCCATCGGCAGCATACCGAGGATAATGGCCACCGCCGCCATAATAATGGGACGCAGTTTGACCGGACAGGCTTCCAGAAGGGCCTCGTTAACGGACATGCCTTTCTCGCGCATCAGAATATTGGCATAATCCAGTATTAAAATGGCGGTATTGACGACAATTCCGACCAGCATGACAATTGCCATCATGGCCAGAATATTCATTGTCATCCCGGTCAGGATCATGGCCCAGATAACTCCGATCAGGGCAAGCGGGAATGTCCCCAAAACTAAAAGGGGTTGGACCAGATCTTCCAGAATGGCCGCCAGAAGCATATATGTCAGTACAATTGCCAGTATCAGGGCCGTAAACATTTCCACGATAGCTTCCTTCATCATTTCCGCCGTACTGCCCCAGCTGATTTTGTATCCCGGCCTAAAGTCGATGCCTTCAATCCGGCGTTCGATTTCAGCGGTAACATCTCCAAGAGGCACCCCCACCGCCGGGGAACCCTCGAATTGAATGGCCTTGAACTTATCGATATGAAGTATTTTATTCACTCCGATATCGAAATCAATATCGGCCAGCTGGGATAGAGTATAATTCCTTTCTTTGCCCGCTATCGCAAGATTGGCGACTTCCTCGGGGGTATTCAGCGAGGCATCTTCAATCATCACGCGGACATCATATTCCTCGCCGGCATCCCGGTACTGCGTGGCTACCAGCCCGGTAAGCGCCCCGCGAAGCTGCATGGCGATATCATACACCGTCAGCCCGGCATCGGCGATTTTTCTTCGATCCGGGATAATACTGATCTCCGGCTGACCGGAACGAGAACTGGTATTCAAATTTACCAACCCGGGGATGTCTTTAATCATAGAGGTAATTTCATTCTTATATTCTTCAAGCTTATCAAGATCCTGTCCTTTCAGATAGAATGATATCGGCGCCTGACTGCCCATGTCCATGGATGAAACGGCGCTGATGCGAAGAATAATATTCGGCATATCGGACAATTCGCGGATAAACAAATCGGCCGTCTGCCGGGTAGTCAATTCCCTGTCGCCGATTTTAGCCAGCTTAATTTTCATGAGAGCCAGATTTGTCCCCTGCGTCAACATATTGATCTGCCCCAGCTGAGTGAGGATAGTACTGACACTGGGGTCGTGCCTCAGGCGATTTTCGATCTTTTGCAAAACGTCAGCCGTCTCATTCAGGCTGTATCCGACCGGAAGTTCGGCCTGAATCTGGATATCGCCTTCATCCATATTGGGTGTAAATTCAAAGCCTATTTTTCCGGCAAACATTAAGGTTACGAGAAACATCAAAACGCCGGCGGCAACGACAAGTCCCGAACGCTTCTTTGAGTGCAGGACTTTCTCGAGAAGTCTTTTGTACTTTTGTTCGAACATTTTATTCAAGGATTCGAAATAATCGCCGATACGATGGGCTTTTTTATTCCCGTTACCGTTGGCTTCCGGAAGTACAATGGAAGCCAGCATCGGCGTCAGCGTAAACGAAATCAGGAGCGAAAAGAGAGTGGCAAAGGTCACCGTCAGGGCAAAGGCCTCGAAAATCTTGCCGAGTATTCCCGCCATATTGGCAATGGGAAGGAAAACCGCAATATTGGTGGCGGTCGAAGCCAGAACCGCCACGACGACTTCCGAAGTTCCGACGGCGGCCGCTTCTTTCCGGTTTTTACCCATGAATTTATGCCTGAAGATATTCTCGATGACGACGACCGAATTACTGACCAGAATACCGACCGAGGTGGATAAGGCCATAAGTGTTATGATATTCTTGCTGTAATCCATCATATTCATCAGCAGAAAGGCCGAGAGAATCGACATCGGCATGGCCAGCGCGATAATAATGCTTGATCTCATATCGTGCAGAAATATGAGCAGTACCAAACCAGTCAAAAGAATACCGAGGATAATATTGGTGATCGTATCATCCACGGTATCGCCTATAAAGATCGACTTATCGGTGACGATATCCAGATGGCAGCCGGCCGGAATAATTTGCTCAAACTCGGGCATCATTTCCCGAACCGACTTTGAAATATCGACGGTATTGCCATCGGGAGTTTTTATAAGACTGATCAGAACAACATCGGGATTACCGATTTTATCCAGATTATTGTAGAATGATGTTCGCTCCCGGACTTCGGTTCCAGCATCTTTAATTTCCGCGATATCTTTTAACGGCTTGTTACCGTAAGCGGTCGGTATTTCCAATTCCGAGATTTCATCGATACCTTCGAATTGCCCGGTCATACGAACCGTATATTCCTGACTGCTGTTTTCAAAATGACCGCCGGGCATATCGAGATTCTGGGCGCCGAGCACCTGTGTCAGTTGCGTCATGGATATATTATTTTGAAAGACCGCCCGGTCGTTCAAAATAACCTGAATTTCGCGTTCCCTGCCCCCGGTTACATCTGCCCTGGCAACACCTTCGATCTGGGAGAATCTGTCCTTGAGTGTTTTGTCGGCTACATCCCAGAGGTTGGTTATCGGAATATCACCCGACAGGACAATATCGATAATGGGAAATTCCTGGAGGTCGATTTTCTCGATGGTCGGCGCTTCGGCATCATCGGGAAGATCGTTTATAATAGCATCGACCTTGTCTTTAACCTCCTGATTGGCGATGTCGACATCCTTATCCAGCTCGAATTTGATGATTACGAACGAAAGCCCTTCCATTGAATAGGAAATTATCTGATCGATTTTACTGACGGATGAAACCGCATCTTCTATTTTCTTGGTAATCTGCGTTTCAATTTCCTTCGGTCCCGCACCGGCATAAATAGTCTGGACGGAAACATATGGAATATCTATATCCGGCATAAGATTCAGGGGCATTTTGAAGAAAGCCAGCGCACCGAAGAGAAGGAAGACGATCAGGAACATGCTCATCATGATTGGCCGCTTGATTGATATATTGGATAAAAACACTAATTATCTCCTTGCTATGATACCTTGTCGCCTAAAATGATCATGACTGCCATATTCAATTGTTCAAGGCGGTTTGTCCGGATTCGATAATACGAATCTTCTTGCCTTCTTCAAGATGGATCTGCCCTTCGGTTATAAGCATCTCTCCCATCATTAAGCCATCAATTATCTCGACCTCAAGTCCACCGCTGCCGCCCAGCGTCACTTTTCTTTTATGAGCAGTATTATCTTCAGCAACAAAGACATAATTGACATTATCCTGAGTGACTATGTTTTTTCTCTCAACCACGACCGCTTGCGAATCATGATAAATCGAAACCATGATCCCGGCCGTAACACCGCACCTGATAGCTTTTTCGGGATTGTCGAATTCAATTACCACGCCGAAAGCCTGGCGGTTCTGATTCATCGACATATCCACCTGCACCACCCGGCCCTTGAGGGTTGCGCCGTTCCAGCGAGCGGTGGCCTCCTGCCCGAGTTTGAAACTGCAGATATGCTTATCTGAAACCCATATCCTGGCCTTAAGATGATCTATCTGAGAGATAGCAAAAAGCTCATCATCCTTATGGACATTGTCGGATTCGACCACATTCATCCGGGTTAAAATCCCGCCGATCGGAGCCTTAACCAGAACCGACTGCCTGACCGCGTCCCAGTTGGCCGCGGCCACTTCATAGGCCGCCTGGGCATTGTCAAAATCCTGTTTTGACAGCCCGCCGGTTTCGAAATAACTCCTCATCCGAGCGAAGGTTGTTTCGGCATTCTCAAAGGCCACCTTGGCCTGAAAATACTTGGCCGAGGGGTTATCGGTCGGGAAAGTCAACACCACTGCATCTTTCTCGATATAGTCGCCGACTTTGTAATTGATGCGATCGATTTTATCGGCGATAGCGGCATAGGCCGATGATTCCTTTATACCGGTCAGGACGGCATTATATTCCAGTTCGCTGGAGAATCCGGTCGGAACAACCGGCTCCACACAAACCGGGATGCCTTCCTCGGCATATATCTGCTCCATGCTCTTAGACTCGACTTCACGCCCGCAACCGACCAACAGGCCTGCGGCCAAAACCAGCCCAATCGAACCAATCCAAAAGTTTCTCATATTTCTCTCCTTTTTTATTCCCTGTTCAAAAGTCATACTGTATCTACATTATATGCATATGCATATATATTGTTAAAAAATTATCCCCTCCCAATATTATCGGCGATTTTATGCAGAATTTCAGCGGCCTTGAGAATATCTTTTTTGCCGATATCCCTGAAGACTTCCGCGGCAAACTGCTTTCTCAGTGTATCCATAGAGGTCATTTGGTCTTTAGCCTGGCGTGTCAAATATATCAATTTCTGCCGGCTGTCATTCTGGTCGGGGACTCTGACAACCAGATTTTTCTTCTCCAAACCGTTTATCATTCTTGAGGTTGTGGTTCTATCACGATCTGTTCGTTCGGCAATCTCACCGATTTTCAAACCTTCTTCCATACGAAGGATAAATAAGACCATAGCCTGTTCGAAAGTGAAATCGAAATTGATCTCGGAAAACCGTTTCCGCCCGTATCGTTTCAACAACAACCAGACCCGGCCGACTCCATCCATTATGTCCTGCCTGTTTTCCATTGCCGACCTCTTAATTCTTATTCTTTCTATCTGATACGTGTCAATTTTACATTTGTTGTATATGCATATAATATTTTCGGCACAATGTCAAACGCTTTTTAATGTTTTTTGAAAATAAATTATAATCACTTGAAAGCTAATTAATTAACAAATGGAAAAATATGGCTCGATTGTTTGAATAGCGGCAGGCAATAGCCCCAATCCCATTGATAACAGGTAAGTCCAATCAGCCGATCAGATTACGGATTGTCTCCAGAAGGTTGTCGCGATTGACCGGTTTTTCAAGGTAGCCGGCAGGTGCCGGAAACGATTTAACTTTGGCTATGAAATTTTTAAGATCGCCCGGGGCCCCGGTAATGATGACGACCGGAATGTCTTTGGCCTTCTCCGACTTAATCAGTTTATGATACATTTTGACGCCTGATTCACCCGGCATGGAAATGTCGAGAGTAATCAGATCCGGGGCCTGGTCTTCCGCCTTTTCGAAACCATCCCGCCCGTTGTCGGCCGATATAACATCATAGCCGTTCTCGCTGAAAAACAGAGTCAGCCATTCAACCTGGTCGGCTTCATCCTCGACAATCAAAATTCTCTTTTTATCGGCCATAGTCCTGCGCTCTCCTGTCTATGGGCGGCGGTGAGACCCCGCTCATTTTTTCTTATTTATAATCTTGCGGAGTTTTTTCAGGGTTTCCGGATCGGCTTCATCAATGAGGTTTTTCAGTTCATTTTGAAGTTCCACCTGATCCGCCATTTCTTTTTCCTCGTCCGTGGAGTCGAGCCCCAGAATGCGTTTAACGGCGGCCACGTATTTATCCGGCCTGATCGGTTTTTCGAGGTAAATTCCCGGGCCCGACATGGTCAGCTCTTTCAGGTCGGCCTTTCCGAGATCATCCCGGGCATGACCCGTCACGATAATAATCGGAATATTGGCCCAGGCTTTATTTTTGGTCAAATCGCGATGGAATTTGGCCCCTGATTTTTTAGGCATAACCAGATCGAGCGAAATCAGATCGGGCACCTGCTTTTTAACCTCTTCCAAAGCTTCGAACCCATCGGCGGCGGTCCGGACTTTGAAGCCGGCCTCGACCAGAGCCAGTTCCAGAAAATTCCTGACATCATCCTCATCATCGACGACCAGAATCGTCTTTTCGGCCGGGTCGGTCATATACATCTCCTTTTTATATATTCTAACTCTCTTTATAGAGCATTTCAAGTCGTTTTCGGGGAAATTCCATTCTAAAACGGGTTCCTTTCCCCTTTTCCGATTCAACAATGATGGCTCCGCCATGCTCCTGGACCAGTTTTCGGGTAGTGAGAAGCCCCAGTCCGGTCCCGCCTCCTCCTTTGGTGGTGAAGAAGGTCGTAAAGATTTTTTTCTTTATTTCATAATCCATACCACTTCCGTTGTCGGTCACCTCGATAACCAGTTTGCCCTGCTCGCCGCGGGTGGCAATAACCACTTCCGATCCTTTCTGGTCGCCCATCAGGCAAGCATCGATGGCATTCGAGACAAGATTGGTCAGGCAGGTGTGAATGGCATCGGGATCAAGCGGGGCCGGGGCAATTTTCGGATCGAGATTGCCTTTGAGCTCGATCCCTGATTTGGCGGCGATATCCTTATAGAGATCAAGTATTTCCCGGACGAGAACATTGGGATCGGTCATTTTCAGTTTCGGCAGACGCCCTTTGGAAAAACTTAAAAAGTCCTTCACCAGTGAGGTCGTCTTGTCGAAATTGCGGTCGAGCATTTCACTGCCGCGGTCGATTAATGAACGGTCGTCCTTCTGGAGTCCCAGGCTGATCATGTATTTACCGCCCTCGAGCCCCATTAAAATATTCTTGATGCTGTGGGCCAGCCCGGCCACAGTTTGACCGACGGCCGCCAGCCGCTCGGCCTCGAGCACTTCTTTTTCGAGTTTCTTGATTCTGGTGATATCATTGGAGATTTCGATTACATGAGCAATTCGTTCCCCGCCGCGGACCAGGGGCGAAGTGGTGACGGCATAGTCGATCTCCTGTCCCCGTTTCCCGATCCCGGTTTGCTCCAGCCGGTGAATTTTGCCGTCGCGGAAAGTCCGTGTAGCCGGGCAACGGGGGCATTTTTTGTCGCGCCGTTTATACACTTCGTAGCAGTACCGCCCGAGAACATCACCGAAACTGTTGCGAAAGCTTTCATTGGCCCGAACAATGCGGTAGTTTTCATCGATGACGGTTATATAACAGGGAACGCGGTCGAAGAGGACATTATACTCCTGTTGCCAGTTGCCAGTGTCGGTCACGACCGACGAGATTTCGACAATAAAATCGACCGGACCATCGGGATCGAGCCGCAAAGGGGCGCTCTGGATGACATGGTGAACCCAACGGTCGTTTTTATCGGCTACCACCGTGTCGACCACACGGGTTCGGCCGTCTTTAAAAATATCATGATGGGAGCAAACCGCGCATGGTGTTTTCTGTTTCTTGTAAACACTGAAACACTTTTTACCCTGCCAGTCGCCGAAATATTCCCGAAAATTATTGTTGGCCTCAATAATATTATAGTCACGGTCAATTATGGCGACATTAAACGGCACCTGCTGGAAAAACTGATCATACAGCAGCTCGTTAAGGGCCTTCGATTTTTTGCTCTTGCCGGACGGCATATTATTCTTCCTTTCCGGCGGTTTTACCCGCTGAGGTCAGGATGGCGATGGTCTCGAGAAAATCATCGACCATGATCGGCTTTTCGATAAAGCGTTCCGGCGGGGGGATCGAGCGATCGGGAACATAGGCCCGAAAATCAAATTCCCCCTGTTGAATCGCACCGCTGATCATGACCACCGGTATATTTCTGAAAGTATCCATTGCTTTCAACCGAACATAAAAAGATAGCCCGGTTTCACGGGGCATCATGATATCGAGACAGATAAGATCGGGCCGATGTTTTTTGATCATGTCCGCGGCACTCCGGGTGTCGCCGCAAACCACCGTCTCATAGCCGTTAGCGGTCAGGACGGTATTGAGATATTCGATCACATCCGGTTCGTCCTCGATTATCATCACCTTTATACTCATGGCATCCCTGTCGACATTACTGGACTTTCATCTGCGGCAGAACTACCGGATTGATACCCGGTTTGACCGCTTCATTTCGAAGCAATTCAATCCTATTCTCGGGCGGCACCTGACCGTGACAACCACCGCATTGGGCCAGCATCGGTTTTTCAGGGTGAGCCGCCGCCGCCTGCTGGTGGCAGGGGATACAAAGATCATGCATGGCATCGACATATGAAACGGCCAGGTAATTATCGAAGGTTATGGTGGAATTGGGCGCTACCAGATCCTTGTGACAGTCGGCACACTGCTTCACGGTCGCCGTTGTACGCAGTTGCCCGGCCGGGTGACATTTATCGCAGGCGATATTAGCGCCGCTGGGCGATGAATGCCAGGTATGATCGAAAATATCGGCCCTCGTAAACATTTCTTTATGACATTTCCAGCAACCGCTGTTCTTGTCAAAGGGAATATTCATATGGTGGCAGGTGACACAACCACGGCCGCTCCTGGCTTCCTCGGCATGACGGGTATGATCAAACGAAACACCGTAGTTATTAAGATTGCCATCGATATAAAGCGTATCCCCGCCGCGGGCGGACGTCACCGGCACCTCATCCATGCCTTCGCTGTGAATCTTATTATCCGGAATCATGGCGAAACCGATCGCAAAGCTGAAAATAAAAGCCAGGGAGTAACGGGTGCGGGCGGCAATGCTCGGAGATCCCAGCCAGACACCGGAAGCTCGGTCAAAAGTCGGCAGGGCAAAAGGATCGGTCCGCGGATCTTTCGGCTTTTTCTCCCAAACATGAAATTTCTCGATAGCAAACATAAAGGCCAGCGCGGCCGCCGAAACCACCCCGAAACTGATGGCGAATTCCATCCATGACGGGAAATAGGTATCGCCGGTAGCGCGAATCATGGTCAGGCCGCCGATATTGATGCGATTAAAAATCATCCCGAAAACGACCATGGTAGCCCCGATCCACTGCCAGTTACGATTGTACTGCAGACGGCGGACGGAGAAGATCACCATCGGAATGATAGTTGAAATCAAAATTTCAGCAAGGAATAATACCGATTCCCGGCTGGAAGTAAATATCAGGCCGAATTTGCCATTGGCGATAATATCTATCATCCGGACAACCAGATAAATACCCAGAACCCAGACGGCAATCCCACCCAGCTTGGCCGTTCGGGCCGTATCCGAATCCTTACGGTACACCCAGTGCGTGGTCAGGCTTTCGAATATAATCATCATGAATCCGAGAGCCACCGCCGAGATGAAAAAGAGAATCGGCAGGATATTAGTGTACCACAGGGGGTACAGCTTGTACGGCATAATCAGAAAGAGCGAACCAAGCGATGACTGGTGCAGGGTCGAAAGCATAATTCCCAACATGACCAGCGGGAAACGGAGTTTCATCAGGAAACTCCTGATTTTCGCATACCGGCTTTGTTCCTCGAGCGGCACCGGACTGAATTCCAGAAGCAGGACAGTGGTGTACATCATCACGCACCAGCCGACCTCGAACAGCGGGGAATGGGGATTCCAGAAAATAATCATATGCCAGATATTCCAGGGCAATCCAAGATCGAACAACAGCCCGACCACGACGGCAATATAGCCCAGGAAGGCGGTCAGGACAGCCGGCTTGACAAAGTTGTGGAATTCCTCGCGCCTCATGATATAAAAGAGGGCGGTGATAACAAAACCGCCGGCGGCCAGAGCCACCCCGCTCATGACATCAAAACCGATCCACAGCCCCCACGGCGTGGCATCGGTCAAATTGGTGGCGGCTCCCAGCCCGAACAGGAACCGGGTGATCCCAACGGCTGAGGCCAGACCAACAATGATCCACAGTATGGTTTTGGTGATCTGCACTCTATTCATCTGTCTTACCCTCATTTTCATCTTTCCGGAGTTTCATGCGGCGGCGAACGACCCAATTGATTCCGTACATCACCGCCCCCATACCGACAAAGGCGATGGGAACGGCGTTCATGGCCGGGGCTGTGGTTCTGGACAGAGCCACCGACCCCAGTTTGGGCTGATAGGCCAGAAATCCCAGATCGATGTCGGAGATATAAAGTACCGAGGTTCCTCCGACTTCGTGTTCACCCCAGATATGGTCGACATACAAATTCGGATTATCCTGGATTCTCTGGCGGGCGATTTTAATTAGTTCTTCCCGCTCTCCGAAAATAGTCGCTTCCTTGGGACAGATTTCGGTACAGGCCGGTTGCTTACCTTCTTTTATCCGGTCATAACAGAGAATACATTTACGGATATATGGCACGGTATCGTCCCAGTCGTAGCGCGGTATCCCGTACGGACAGGCCATCATGCAGTACCGGCAGCCCAGGCACTTATCATTATCGTAGACCACCGCACCCTCGGGGGTGGTATGCAGGGCCCCGACCGGACAGGCCGAAGCACAGGCCGGGTCGATACAGTGGCGGCACTGCTTGCGGACATAATGGTTTTCCGGCAACTGCAGAATCGAAGTCCAGTTCCTTGCCGAGAGACCGTCCATTTTCTGCCACTCCCGGGGCACATCGGTTTCCAGATGGTTGACTTTCTTGCAAGCGGTCACGCATTCCAGACAACCGATACATCGGGTAATATCAGTCAGAATGGCTTTGCTCATACCGGTTCCCCTTTCTTGTTCAGAGTGGTGCAAACCTTGTCATCGGTATCCGGCGGGAATTTCCAGGCCACCGCGGCGACATACTGCGACAGGGGCATCAGCACGCAATGAGCGATTTTGGTGAAAGGCATCAAAACGAAAATCAACTCGCCCGCCAGAATATGAATTAGCATCAGGGCCTGGTAAGCCTTGGGGCCGACCCCGAGATGAGCGCAGATGAAACCGGTCACGAAGGGAATCAGAAGGGCTATCGGCCAGAGATAATCCTGTTTACGGCTGAGGAAACTCGAGGTGCGGTTGGCGATCCGGCCGACAATCAGGGCTAATCCGGTGATTATGGTCAGAAGTGTCAAACCGTAGGCCCATTTGTACGACAGGGTGAGCCATGGCAGCCCAAGATCATCCTGCCATAGTTTCACATGAGCGTAAAGAAAAATCGGGACCAGGAGCAGACCGATATGAAACAGAATTGAAAAAACAGAATAGACCGGCCGGTTAACAAACACCTTACGAATCGGCACCAGCCATTCCAGCGCCTTGAGAGTGGTTTTGCCCCACGGAACGGTTTTATCACCAGCTTGCCGATAGGCGCGATACAGCTCGAACAGGTCCAGCGCCAGGATGCGGAGTAAGCCGAGTACCATGAGAGCAAAAGACAGGCGAAAAAGCGGTCCCCTGGCAAATTCCAGTAAATGTTCCATGCCTATTTCCCCTCCTCACCGGTACCGGCCTCAGCCGGTATTTTCTTCACTTTGAGTGAATCATCGAAAATGATTGCCTTGTATATCAGATCATGCAAACCGACCACCTCGACCGGTATTTTCTGATCCTCAACCAGTTCCCGCAACTGCTTTTTGCAGTTGGCGCACGGCGCCACCAGATAATGGCAACCCGATCTGCGGATCTGGTCAGCCTTGAGTTTGCCGCCGATAGTCGTGCGGTATGGGCGGATCTCATCAATCGAAACCGTGCCGCCGCCGCCGCCGCAACAGATGTTGTTCGATCCGCTGGGGGTCATCTCAACATAGTTCTTGCAGAATGCCTTGAGGATTTCGCGAGGCTTATCGATAATCCAGCCCTGCCGGGCGATATTGCACGGATCGTGATAGGCCACTTTCTCGGTTACGATATTGGGATCGAGTTTCAATCGGCCATTCTTGAAAACCTCATAGGTATATTCCATGATATTGATAACCGGATAAGCGTCTTTACCACCGCAATAGGTCGGCAGAAAATACTTGGCCGAACGGGAGGCATGCCCGCATTCTCCAATCAGGACTTTCTTGCCTTTCAGTCGTCTTGTTTCGGCATCGATCTTCTTGACAATCCTTTCCAGCATTCTGTCACTGTAAAACAAACCATAGTTGATGCCATCGAAATAGCCGGTCCCGGTGGTCCAGGAATCGCCGGTGGCGGTAAAAACGGCCGCGATCCCCATCAGCGTCTCTGCCTCCATCAAAAAGTCGCTGACAGCCGGAAAAAAAACATATTCACTTCCCTCGACATCAATAGGAAACTTTATCTCCACCTGCTTTTCCTCAAGCATATCCTCTTCGAGAAATTCGAGAGTATCGGTCAGGGCCGGAACGGGGATGGCGGAGGTGTTACCGGTGGCACCCTCGAGTTGTTCCCGGGTACTGACTACCAGCGCCCGCGGGGCAATCCCGATCTCACTGAGGATATATCGTCCCAGGTGGGTGATCAGGCCGTGATCGATTCCCGAAGGACAATCAATTGAACAGCGCCGGCAGGCGGTGCAATTCCAGAAGCTCTCGGCCATTTCCTGGATTTTTTCATCGGTCAATCCCGGATCTCCCAGCAGGCGCCCTTTGAGCATACCGCCGTAGGTAAAATGGCGGCGATAAACGCTCAACAGCAGTTCCGAGCGATAACAGGGTATATCTTTGAGGTCGCCGGTCGCCTGGTAAACCTGGCAACTGACGGCACATCTTGAACACTTGGCGCTCATGCGGATAAAGTGTTCCAGCGCCATGCGGTAGTTGGAATGTTTGAGAATCGCCGCAAAAGCCTCAAGAAACCGGCGGGGCCGGTCGTTCACATCGAAATCCTCGACATGATAACGAACATGGAGCCTCTGCTTCTCCTCCACATCGGGCTTCCGTAAAGATTTGAAAGCCCGCTCTCGTTCTTCGGGTGTGATTCGTTTGGTTCTCATTGGCACTCTTTATATGTTAATTTATTTCTTTGCATCCTGTTCGAGCGATTCATGATATATCTCCTAAACCTGATTTATTCCCGACGAAGCCTGTTCATGACCCTCAACCGGGAATTTTAAAAGCGGAATTTTATCGGAATCCATTTGCGTCGGTCCTGCCGCCATGGCATCGGGACTGATCAATTCGATCCCGTATTCCCGGCATTGCCGGGCGATATTTTCATCACTTGGGAAAACGAAGACGCGCGAATTGTAATCGGTTTTGGCGCAGTAATTGAACTCCCGGATTTCCTGGTCGGTCCGGTAAGTGTGCGCGCCGCAGCAAATGGCCACCCTGATGGTTTTCCGACAAACCGGGCAGGTGATTTCCGCTACCAGATCTATCAGGAAGGAATCGTGCCCGGGGCCGGTCCGGATCTGGTAGCCGTGGCTTTCAAAATGCTTTCTGGTCCAATTGACCAACTCGGTCAGGGTCGGACCGGGTGTGGCCCCGGCCGGAACGGTTGTCTGCTCCGGCGGAAGAATCTGACCCGATAGGTACTGCCTGAGGATATGGCTGGTCAATCCGCTGATGTCGGGGATAACGGTGACTCCCATGGTCGGTAATAAATCCCGGTAAAACCCCTTGATACCGTTGCATATTAAAACATCAATGTCATGAACTTTAAGAAGTCGAACCCGTCGAAAACCTTCTTCATCGCCGCATTTTACCGTCTTTTGAGAGATCAACTCCCGGTTTTCAGTATTCACAATAAGGAAATTACTGGCCGCTTCGAAACAAGGAGCGACACGATTGTTTAAAATCGGGATTGCAACATTTATCTTCATCATTAATGTTGCAATACATATTCCATGCCAAAATCGCAATTACGACCTAATATATTGATATATAATATGTTATAATATTGATAAATAAAGGGCGGGATGCATAAAACGCAACAAATTATCCCCGGTGCAACAATATTGCGTTGCAATTGGTAATTATGCAACGCTAATTTGGAAAGTCAGGCTGTCTTGTGATTGATATTATAGCGTTTTATTTTACGCCACAAAGTGGTCCGATGCATGCCCAGTTCCTCGGCCGCCTTCGAGAGGATACCACCGTGGCGTTTCAGGGCCGAAAGGATACGGGTTTGCTCATCGATTTTCTCGGCGATGGGTGAAATATCATCGGCCATCCCGTAAAGATCATCCTTATGGGCTGTTAAAAGTTCGGTGGGCAGGTGTTCTTTCTGGATAATGCTCCCTTTGCATACTACGAAGGCATATTCGATAATATTTTCAAGTTCTCGAATATTGCCGGGGAAATCGTGACGCAGTAACAGGCTCATGACATCGGGGCTGACGCTTATAATCTTCCGGCCTTTGCGGGCGTTAAATCGCCGGATGAAGTGATCTACAAGGTAGGGAATATCTTCGCGGCGCTCGCGCAGTGACGGCAGTGCGAATTTGACCACGGCCAGACGGAAATAGAGATCCTCGCGGAATTTCCCGGTCGCCACCTGCTGTTTTAAATCACGATTGGTAGCTGCCACCACCCGGATATCGGTCTTGACCGGCGTTGTACCCCCGACCGGCTCGTATTCCCTTTGCTGGAGTAATCGGAGGAGTTTGACCTGGGTGGATAACGGCAAATCACCGATTTCATCGAAAAAAACCGTCCCCCTTTCGGCGGTAGCCAGTTTGCCTTTCTTATCCTGTTTCGCGTCGGTGAAAGCGCCCTTTTTATAACCAAACAATTCCGATTCGAAAAGCTGGTGCGGCAGAGTCCCGCAATTGATAATGACATAAGGATTATCCCGCCGCAGGCTGAGATTATGAATCGCCCGGGCGAATAATTCTTTGCCCGAACCGGACGGCCCCTCAATTAAAACCGTGCTTTCACTCTCGGCAATATCGGGCAGAATGGCAAATAATTTGTGTATTTTGGGGCTTTTGGAGATAATATCCTCAACCGAATATTTCTTGTCGAGTTCCTTACGGAGATGTTCAATCGCAGTCAGATCGCGGAAAGTCTCGACAGCACCCAGGATATTGCCTTTTTCGTCGCGCAGGATGGCAGTGGAGATACTGATCGGGATTTTATCACCGCGGCTGTTGATTATATTGACCGGCCGATCGATCGCCTCGGACCCGGTTTTCAGGGTTTCCTGAAGCAGGCAATTTTCGCAGATATCGGAATGAAAGACATCGGAACAAAATTTACCGATCGCCTTCGAGGCCGGAATACCGGTGATTTTCTCGGCGGCCCGGTTGAAACTGGTAATAATTTTCCGGCTGTCGACCGTGAAAACACCATCGGCAATCGAACTTAGGATTACCTTGAAAAATTTCAGGTTTTCATTTTTGCTATTCATCACGCCATATACGCCAATCAGGCGTTGTCTTAAAACAATTATTTGAATGTAATCCATAAAGGCAATACTGTCAAGGCGTTCGGTAGGATAATCGAGTCATCGACCAGATTTGACGCCAATATTGACTATGGACCTGCAGGATTATTTTGCTGATGCCGGTCGACTAAAAGGTGTTACCCATGCTGAAATAAAGCCGGCCCGATGGCTCTTTACCCTTATGATCGACATTGATTCCATAATCGAGCCGGATAATCCCGATCGGGGTGCTGGCTCTCAGTCCCGCCCCGATTGAGGCACGCATATCACCGAAACGGAAATCAGCGGCCCGCCGCCAGACACTACCGTAATCGATAAAAACCGCCGCCCCGATCATTTTATAGATCACCCGCCGCACTTCGGCAACATTCCAGACCACCATAAACTTGCCGCCGAGTGGGACCCCGGCGCTGTCGAGCGGACCCAGCCGCTGATATTTGAAACCCCGGACCGAGTTCGGACCACCGGTATAAAACCGCTCACTCAGCGGTATCTGATCGCTGGCCCCGAAATAATCCATCCACCCGATTTCCAGCGCCGAGCCGACAACGGTGGCCCGGTTGACAGTTAGAAAATACTTGCCACGGATAATCGAGCGAGCGAAAGTATTATTACCTTTTAAGAAAGCACCGGCGATTTCGTTACTCCACTCGGTGTATATTCCCCTGCTCGGATTAAAAAGATTGTCGCGGGTATCGCGGATCAGCGAGAGGGCAAAACTGCGGATCCGGGAATCAAAATCATCGGGCAGTTCGGTAACCTCGATATGTCTTAATCGAGCATCCTCGGAACGAAAAGCCAGAGAAATATTGGCTTTTTCTCCCAGATTTCGCCCGATGGTCAAACGGCCGCCATAGCGGCTGAGATCGTAACCCGGTTCGACCAGAAATTCGAACAGGAGATTGAGATCGGTCCGCCAGCGGGTCCCGAAGGTCCAGGGTTCGCTGAATGAAGCTTCGGCCCCTCGCTTGATGGCACTGCCGTTGATATTCGTTCCGACCTGCCAGGCCCGGCCGCTGAGATTATGTGAAAGGAGTTCAATCCGGCCGCGTAACTTTTCGACCGAACCGTAGCCTGCGGAAATATTGAATTCGCTGGCCAGGCTTTCTTTCACCTCAACCAGGATATCCCGGGCGGTAGAATCCGGATCGCCCGCCTCCTGAGGCCGGATAAAAACGCTTTCGAACAGGCCGGTCAAATACAGCCGCCGCTGGGCCGTCATCAATTTGGAATACCGGACGATTTCGCCGGGCGCGAAATCCAGTTCCCGCCGGATTACATAGGGGCGGGTTTTTACATTTCCGCTCAGGTTGATTTTGGCGATATTCGCCCGGGATCGTTCGATAACAGTGAAATCGATGATGGCCAGATAAGTATCGCTGTTGATCCGAATATCGGGCTTGATTACGGCATTAAGATAACCCTGCTCAGCATAAAGGTACACCATCGCCACCATTCCATCCTGAACCAGATTGCGCCGAAAAGGATCACCTTCATGGATTTTCAACTCATGCAACAATACCGAATCGGAAAATACGGTATTACCGAAGATCGTCACGCCGGCCACCCGGGTCAATTTGCCTTCTTCGATCTTGAGATTTAGATCGACCCGGGCCGATGATGAATCGTAGTGGATGACGGTATCGACCATTTTCATTTCAAGGTAGCCATTTTGATGGTAGAAGGTCACCAGATTATCGAGATCATTGTAAAGAACATCGGGATAAAAATTCGAAGAACTTAAAAAAGACGAAGGGCGGGTGAGCATCAACCGTTTCAAACGTTCGGGCCTGAAAGCCCTGGTTCCGCTTATTTCCAGACGGCGGACTTTGAATCTCAGGTCGGAATCCGCGTTAGTGGCAACAGCCATCATTACCATCGCCAGTGCAACCTGAATGACAAACATCATCGGTCTTTTCATCGGAATTTCACTCCGTACTTAAGGCCGATCGAGGATTTGCCGAGTTGGTCGGTCTGGCCCTCTAGCGAAAAATGACGGGTCAGGCGATAATCGAGCCGGATACTCTGTTCGTTCAAATAACCGACCGTGGTCGTGTACGTGACCCGGGCCCGTCCGGAAATCTGTTTGGCGGCGATCAATTGCGGCCCGCCCGATTGATTGAAATCGAACAGGTTACCCTCGACCGACACCTGATCGAGCCCGAAAACGGCTCCGAGCCGTCGCGAAACATAACCCGAAATTTTCTGGCTTGACAGCATCTGGGCCCGCTCCATAAGCGCATTTTTTGTCCCCTGGTCTCGGCCGATCAACTGGCCGCTGGTCACCCCGAAAGTCAGCAGGGAAATTATATCGGTTTTATCGAGAACCGGTTCCGAGATCAGGCCATACTGCAATTCATTGAGTTGCCCGGAAGCCGAAAATTTAATGGTATACGCTGTTGCTTCCAGAGCCTGGTAATTGGTCACTTTGGCTTCGGCGGCCAGATCGACTTCCGGATTAAAACGATTTGGATCATAGAAAAAGACCACCCCCTTCTTAACCTGAAATTTCCGGTCGAGATAGAGCAAATACCCTTCCTCGATCGTTACTCTTCCGGAAAAATTGGGTTTAATGGGGCTGCCGATAACCCCCAGTTCGGTATGAATCCTGATTCGCGCCAGGTTATTATCCACCCAGAGGCGGCTGGATTCCCGGATGCGAATATCGATCCGGGTTTGATCCATGAAAGCCGGTAGTTCCGGGGCGGTCTGTTCCACTGACCGAGCCCAGGGCAGGATGGACTGGGGTTTGAAATTGACCGTCAACCGCGACTCACCCAATTCGATATCACCATCAAGCAGATAATGGTCGTCGTTCCCGGTGTAATTAAGGCGGGCCGATGTTAAATCAATACTATACTGCTGGTTCCGCGATACCCGAACACTGTCAATTGCGGCTTTAAGGTTAATTGCCTTTACTTGCTCCTGTTCATGTACCAGATCACCGTTTATAAAGATTGACCCGCCTCCAGGACTAAGATACAGAGTGTCGAGTCGGATATTGTTATCAATAAAAGTAATCGCGATTATACCATTTTGAAGGGGCTGATCCAGCATGACATGCCGGAATGCCAGATCTCTGATTCCGAGATGTCCGGTTATTTCCGGCCCGGAGGCAGGACCGAAAACAGATAGCTGACCATCCACCAATCCGGACAATTCTCTGATATCGGGCATCAGCGGAAGAACGGTCTCAAGGTCGAAATGCTCAATTGATGCTTCGAAATCAAGGGAATCAGCCGAAATATGGCCATCGCAACGAACCCGGCCATAATCGGAGAAATTGAAATAAAGGCTGGTATTCAGCCGTTTCCATTCCGAAACAGTCAGGAACCCCTCGATTGAAAGCGGGTTTTCGAGAATGACCGCGGTTGCCTTCTCAAAAGAAATTAAAGAATCCCGAATTGTGGTTTTAATTTCAATCCGGCTGACAGGTCGGTCTTCCGGGCCCGGTGTCAGTTGTCCGTCATGAATCTCGCACCATCCCCACAGATTCGGTGACAGCGCGGTTCCGTTCCATTTAAGTTCCAGTGACATGCGGCCTGACGGCTTCATGCCTTCAGGGAGTAAAGACTCCAGAGCCTGAAGTTGAAAATCCGAGGCGCTGATTTTCCCCCGAATTATGGCATTATCATCCAGAATTAAATCGCCGGCGCTGTCGAATTCAAGAGGTATGACGGCCGCGACCGATAGCTTTTGTCCCTTACCGATGAGTTGCAGGTCATTTAATTCCAGGATGTTATCAGCCAGCCTCAGTCTTGCAGTCGCGGAATCGAAGGTCATACCCCGGTAATTAATTTCCTCCGCCCGGAACCTGAAAAGCCCCAGAGGTCGGCCGGGCAGACCATTCATATCGAAAACAAATTCCGCCGTACCCTTCAGATCAAGCGAATCATGCAGAAGACCGGTTAATTCGTCAAGCGCCAGATTCTCGCCAATGCCGCGGCAGGTCCAGTTGAGACTGTCGGAAAGATCAAATGAGGTGGAAATATTTCCGATCGGGGATACCTGTCTCGTTATCTGATCTGAAATAGCGGCAGTATCCTGCGAAGGCGACTTCAGGGTCTGAAGATCTATATTCAGATGTCCTTTTAAATCCGTCAGACTGAATTCCGCCTGCGGGATAATCACCAGGGAATCGCGATACATCGCCCCCTTGTTAATCGTCGCCTGCCGGTCGGCCAGAGATATTTCAAGGAAACCCGAATCAAGAGCCCAACCGGCGTAACCCGGCTGATACAATTCAATGGCAATATTCCCCGTCGGATTGTCGATAGTTCCGCTCACCCGCCCTTGATAGCCATATTGACCGGAGAAGGATTCGAGATAAAAGGGCGCCCCGGACGAAGAATCGGAAGCTCCCGCGAAGGACAGATTTTCAATATTTAAAACATTGTCTTTATAAATCATCCCGGCGACAAGAGTATCAATCGGGAAATTTCGGTAACGTAAACCCTTTCCGTTGATTTGGGCATCAAATGATGGTGAATCAAGAGGCCCATCAATCAGACCCGAAGCATTCAGTTGCCCGATTAAGTCCGGTTGGTTGAAGAGCCCGGCCATCGGTTCGAGATTTTTAATGGAGGCCGCAAAATCCCCTTTAAGAAATCGATCCCGAATCCGGATATGAGATGTTATATCGAAATTTTCCTGATGGACGTTAAGTGAAGTCAATCCATTCTCGAAATTAACCCGGGCATAAAAATCGGGCAACGGCTGTCCCCGATAGCTGGCTTTTAAAACATCCAAATCCGCCTTAACCGACCAACTTTCGATTTCCCGGCCATAACCCTCGAAAGCCAGGGATCCGGTCAATGTTCCCAGATAGGGAGCCGTTTCTTTGTAGACAGCCGTCCATAACCGGGGTAAAGAGATTTTATTAAGATTAATCCAAAGGCCGGTGGCCAGACTGCTATCCAGAACAGTATAGCCATGGCCGGCCAGAGATCCGCCCAGAGTCCGGATATTCATGGAATCAAGAGCCAGAGTATCACCTTCAAGGCGGGAGACAATCAGACCCTCACTGGCTGCCACATTGAGAAACGAAACATCGGAAAAGGCCAGGCGGGCGGAAAGCTCGGGTTGTTGAAGAGACCCGTCGACAGCCACATTCAAATCAATATCGCCGATATGATCCGGAGATGATAGCTGATAGATTTCAGACGCTCTCCGTATCAGGGAACCGGGTCGACCGCTCAGATGCAAATCGCCATTCACGTTGGTCTGTTCACCGAATTTGAGCGCGGCGCGGGCTTCCAGACGCAGGCTGTCGGTTTCGGCACAGGTCATTTCCATTGTCAAACCTGAATCGTCGATTATTCCTCCGGTTTCGATATCGGTCAGGAGGAACGGCAGGTTTTCATAGACTGCGGCAAGACTGTCGATTGCTATCCGATAATCATATTCATCGGTGCCGTCTTTTTTAATATGGCCATGAACATTATGGATGCCGGCTTGAATCTCAAGAAATTCATCAAGATAATTCAATGCCATGTTATTCAGGGAAATATCGCCCGGAACCACGGAAAAGCCGGAGGATGATTCGACCGTGTCGGCGGTTAGTTCGGAATTCATCAGTGTATCCAGAAAAGCTATATTGAAACGGCCGGTTGAATCACGATACAGATTAATCGCGGCGGAATCGAGATAGACAGTGCCGATAACAATTTTCCGTCTCCAGATTTCAGCCAGGCTGAATTTAACCCGCAGGTTCTTCAGGAGCAAAAGCGGGTGGTCGCGGTCGTCGTTATTTCCGGCGATTTCCAGATTCTCGATTTGGAGACGCGAAAACAGGTTGGTTTCCAGCCGGCCAATAGAAACCGCCCGGCCGGTATAATCACTCAACCATGCCGCCAGTCTATTTTTGATCAGACTTTCCCCCGGGGGAAGAATCGCCAATGTAACAGCCAGAATCAGCAGAATGGCCGCCACCATGGCGGACCAAAAAAGCCCTTTAAGAAATCGACGGGTTATATTCCGGTTTTCATACATGAGAGGGTCTATGCCGTTTTTGGAATTTACACCGGTCAGTCGATTCGGCGCGGCCGTTTTCTCCTCGTTATCAATCGGTCTTATGGTACTATATAGGTAATAAGCCTTCTTCGCACCAGACAATATTGTACAAAATTGAAGAGATTAAATTACCGAATCGCCTGTTCCATTACCCCATATAATCGGTAATCCTGTTCGACCATGGGGGAATTGGCCGTCACACCGCAATTTAAAATCCGGGAAATATGAGGCCCCGCAATGACATACGGGACAATAGAATAATATGACATGGAAATGGTATCCGGCGCAACGGGAAGAAAATTCTCAAATCGGCTTGACGCGACTCGGGGATACGTGTATTTTCAAGACACAGGAGTAAACAGCAGGGGTAGTTTTAATCACATTTTCAGATGATTGTTAAAGAGCATTATCTATACCCTTAAGTACATTTTAAAAACCGAAATAATACAGGATAAAATGGATTATTTCTATTGATTTTTGTCGATTAGTAAATTAAATTCGGGTGTGATTTATGACTAACTGCACAATAAGTAAACAAACCAACCGGGTAGAGAGAATCATGGAATTACTGCTGACAGGGGCAGACTGCATCTGCAAACCGACATATGGCTCTTTGTCCGGCAACCTACTTAAATAAACGACCAACCTTGGAGTTACAATGTCGGGCAAAAATTTCAGAATTCTATCTGGGGCGATGGTCCTTCTGCTGACCGGCATATCGATTGCATCGACGGTAGAAATATACACCAGTCAGGATATGATCAAAAAATCACAATCATGTCTCGACTGTCATGAAGATAAGTCGGCCTCGCTGTCCGGAACGGTGCATCAATTGAGCCGTACGACCGATTTAAATTCACCCGTGACGGTCGGCTGTATCGGTTGCCACGACGGCTGGGAGGCACATCTCGAGGAACCATCCAGAGAAACCGTCGCCGATCCGCGCAGTTATTCGGCAGTCGATCTGGCCGAGGTTTGCAGTCGTTGTCACACGACGGCTCATCAGGCGGCAATGATATCGACCAATCCTCACAATCGAACCGATGTCAACTGCTTATCCTGCCACACCATTCACCGGATGAATGAGGCGAAAACCGGTAGGGATGATATGCCGGACAAATGTCTGTCGTGTCATACCGGGGTGGCCGCGGAATTCAACGCGCGATCGGCTCACCCGCTGGCTTCGGGCAATATCAGTTGTATCGACTGCCACAGCCTTGAGGGAACGAAAGATCCCGAATTGGCGGTCGGGCTCGACTGGACCTGCCAGAGCTGTCACAGCGATAAGGCCGGACCGTTCGTGCACGAACATCCGGTTGCCTACACTCACCTGGTCAATGGCGGCGGTTGTACCGAATGTCACCGGCCGCATGGATCGCCGAATGATCGCCTGCTCAATCAGCCCGGTAACGGAACCTGTTTGCAGTGCCACGGGACGCCTCCCGGGCATCGGATCGAACACAGCGGGTTGGGAACAAAACTGGCCTGTGTCGACTGCCATACGGATATTCATGGTTCCTATGATAATCGTTTTTTTCTGGATCCCGATCTGGGTACGAAATTATTCCCGGATTGTTATCAATCCGGCTGTCATATAATGAACAGGTAAGGAGGTGAGAATGCACAGATCTAAAGCCTTATGTTTTTCCCTCCTGCTCTGGATCGTAACCGGTGCGCCAACCTTGGCCGGAAGCGGCGTCGGTCAGGTTAAGATAGGCTATACCATCATGGACGAGGAGGGCAACCTGTCGGTTAACCAATCCACCTTCAATTGCTACGAGGGATTCGACCTGTCCCTGGAAAAATTCCGATATGGTTTCGACAACGGGATGCGCCTGTCGGCCGATTTGCAGAGGTTGACGCTCAACAACCGGAATCTGAATTTCGGCCTGGAAAAATCCGGGCTGTTCGGGGTCCGGATGTTCAACAACCAGTACCGCCGGATTTACGATTTCGACGGCGGCAGTTATGTCCGGCGTCACCGCACCGGAACATCGGTCTGGATTAACCCCCACCGGTATATCCGGCTTTTCAGCGGGGGTGAATGGATCGGCCGCAACGGCCGGGTAGCGGAATTGTTCGATGCCGCCGGAGCAGCCCCGCCCGAGGACCTCGATTACGATCAGCACGCCTATAATTTCGGTTTGAGAGTGAACTATTATGGACGGATGGTCCAGGCAGAGTACAAAACCGGCAGTTATACCGACAACAACGATGCAACCAGAGATCAAAAACTGAGCCGGGTCAATCTGGTCGGTATTGTCCCGGTCCCCCGTTATGAGTGGGCCGTTCTCAGCGGCGGATTCCGGCATTTCGAAACCAAATACAAAACCACCGATTTCGCTATCAGCTCTAATAATGTCTGGGGCGGTATCAGGCTGAAACTACCTGAAAATTTCGATGTCAATTATTATGTCGTCTTTGATCGGAGTCTTTCCGACAGCGATTATGTGGCGACCGATAACATCTCCAACACCTTTTACGTGACTCACACCTGGCCGGGAATGGCCGGATTGACCGCCGGATACCAGCATGATATCAATGACGATTTCGAGGATGAAGTCCAAGCCAATTCGATGTATTCATCAGGCTGGCTGATGCCGTTACCGGTACTGGAATTCCGGGGTGAGTACGGTTACCGGTCCGAAACGGTTGAAGATGGAAGCCGTCTGCTGGGAGATGCGGACCGCAACCGATTTAAAATCAGCGGGCGCTATTCTCTGCCCGAAACGGGCTCCCTGACACTCAAATTCGAAAACAAAATACGGAAAAACGATCAACTCGGGAGTAAGGTCGATTTCTCCCGCGTCACGGTCGACAATGTCTTGACGGCGCTGGAATACGCCGACCTGACCTGCGGCTATTCTTTCTCCAAAGGCAAATACCGCAACGAGGAACAGGTTTTCGAATTCCGCGATCACCTGGTTCATGGCGATATCACTTTCGAAGAATATCATGGCCTGACGACGGGATTTGGAGCCGTATATTATCGCAGCCACCGGGATCTCGATGTCGAGCATTTCACCCTGCGGTTCAGCGGCAGTTATCGGATTAAAAAAGACTACCTCTTGGCGGTTGTTTATAATGTCGACAATTTCGATGATTTTCTGGTCAGGGATCAATATTACACGGCCAATATAGTGGAAATAAGTTTAACAAAAATTCTATCCTATTAGGAGAGAACTACTATGAGAGCAACTAAAGTAATGTCAGCCATCCTGACTCTGGCGGCGCTTGTGATTTTCGGTGGCGGCTGCGAGCGAAAGGTTGTCAACGAAGATGGCGGCGACCAGGCTTCCTTGAGCAGTTGTTTCACCTGTCACGGAGATGACGGGTATATTCTGGCGGCCCAGGGTGAATGGCAGAATTCTGTCCACGCTTCCGGCAACAATGTCGATTACACCAACCGGGAGGGAGCCAACTGCACCCAGTGTCACGATCATCAGGGATTTCTGGATTACTTGAGTACGGGTGAGACCAATGCGCCGTACGACCAGGTCAGTTCCATTCACTGTTTCACCTGTCATGCCCCGCATACCCGAGGTAACCTGTCCCTCCGCGCGGATGACGCCTATACCCTGGCCAACGGCGATACCTTCGACCATGGTCCGGCCAACCTCTGTGTCAATTGCCACCATTCCTTTATCGATGCCGCATCGATTACCTCTGGCATAGAGGTCAGCAGGTACTGGGGACCGCATCACGGTCCGCAGGGCGACCTGCTCAATGCCAGCAACGGCTACGAATATGCCGGATACGATTATCGCAATACCGGCCATGCCAATATCTCAGATAACAGCGGCTGTATAGGCTGCCATATGGGTAATCCGCAGACCCATATCAGTTACAAAATCGGCGGCCACAGTTTTAATATGGTCGATGAAGAATCCGGGACCACTCTGGTCGGGGTTTGCCAGACCTGCCATACCGAAGCGGCCAATTTCGATTATGAAGGCATTCAGACCGAGGTCGAGGAATTGCTGGCGGATTTGGAAGAATTGCTCTATGATGCCGGTGTCGTGGGTGCCGACGGTTACCCGGTTACCACGACCATTTCCGACGTGGGTACGGCCGGGGCCCTGTACAACTATGTGATGATCGAGGAAGATCGCTCCATGGGCGTGCATAATCCCTGGTATATCGTTGATCTTCTGGAAAGTTCCATCGAATATATGGAAGGCATAGTGGTCGGTAAAGTAGTTGCCGGCGGGACAACCGGGATTAATACGGAGCTGGTCAAGGCTCATTAAAACCTTCCATAAAATGTAGTATACGATACAAAAAGGCCGCCGGTTGGTCCGGCGGCCTTTTCTCGTCAGCGACGATACTCGACTAAGTCTTACCGGTTATAAATCATAATTGAATCCGGTCCGGATAATAAACAGCGATCCGGATTCGTCTCCATACACGTACCCCTGGTCATCGATCAGATCATAATACTGACCGTCAGCCGTCCAGGTCAGACCGGCCGAGATCTCATATTCCAGCCCGAGTGACAGACCCAGCAAACGGTAATCCAGGTTTGAGTACTCATGCATCTCATCGAACGAGAAATCCTGATGGGTCAGGTCGGTCCCGCCGATGAAATCGTTGTAGAGTCGTTCTGTTATACTGGGCATGATAACCTGGTCGAGTTCCGCCTTCGACTGGCTGAATGTCAGGGTGGCGAACAGTTGCAGTCGGGGCGAATAGGTGTACGATGAATTGAGATAAAGATTCAGAGAATTGGTTTTGTAATCGACCATGGCATACTCGGAGCCGTAATGTTTGGCTAAGACGGTAAGCGGACCGACACCCACGGTGTCGGTAGAAATATGGCCCGCTCAGCCGTCGAACAGCGCCACTGTCACCGGCCCGCGCGATTTGAAATAGGCGTGGGTCCCGCCGAGGGTGACCGCCCATTTCGGACTGGGGATCAGATTAACCGCCAGGTTGGGCTGAAGCGACAGGTGGTTGACATCCAGGGAATCAAGATCGCCGTTCTTGTCGTATTTCCCTTTCAGTCCGACCGTCAGGTTGATCTTCTTATCCGGCCGCCAGGTGGAACTCCATTCGAAGATGTGTTCGTCGGTCGGCAGGCTGGTGATAGTCTGATACCGGAGGTCCTCCCTCTGGAAATAGAAAATAAAGGCAAAGCCCGGCACCAGTTGCTCCAGTTCATCGCGTCCCGGCCGCTCGAACAGACCGCGACCCGAGACAAACGGATCGGATGTTTTTTCGAACCGGTACTTGACAGTCGTGGCATATTTCAGTCCCTTGCGGTACTGCATCTTGACCTGGCCGATAAACCGGTTGGTGGTCAGGCCGTCGGCCTCGGGGTAATCATAACGATCAATCCGATCATATTCCAGCATGACCGAGGCGGTCGTCTTTTTGGTCAAGCGGGAAATAAGTTCCAGCGATCCGCGGGCATCGGCCCGGTCGAGTGATGACCAGCGCGTGAAACTGAAGTCTATCTGCGGCCCGCCGCGTCCGGCCCGAAACAGGGGCAGATCGATAAACGGATCATCGGCCCGCAACCTGGTACCCGTTACCCGGGCGATCAGCCGGGTTTTCTGATTGAGCGGCCAGGCGTAGTTAAACGAGCCCACCCACGCGGTGCTTGAAAGATCCGTTTTCCGGTTGGTCGCCTCGCTGTAGCTGAGCGAACCGGCGTACTTTCCTTTCCCCAGATCACCCTTAATCCGCACCTTATGTGACATTTTCTCCGTTTTCGGATAGGTTCCGATCGGCAAAATAGTATCACTGTATATCATGCGGGAGCTGAATTCCGCTCCCGAAGCACCGGTCACCGGATGGACCGCGGGATCGAAATACGCCCCGACTTCGGGCGCCTTCGATTCGAAAATCCGGTACCCGAATTCATAACCGACCGTATTCCGTCCAATCTCACCCTGGAGAGCGGCGATAATCTGGTGGCTCACCTTGTCAACCGTGGCACTCTGCGAGGTGACATGACAGCTGAAACAATGGGTGGCCCCGATCTTTTGCTCCGTCCCGGTTTGCAGGATGGTTCGATGCGCCGCTATCAGTTTGAGATTATGTTCCCGCGCCAGGAGTATCTCGACATCGGTCTGGATCTCCTTGCGATGAACATTATAGTCGGCCCGGGGATCGAGAATCTCATGGGTGAGAATTTTCCCTCCGCCGGCCTCGCGCGTTTCCAGGTTGGTCAGGAGATCCTGTCCTTTCCGGTGCAACATGGAACGGTAACGGATATCGGCTTTGAAACGGTCGCCCACGATCGTCGATAACTCGCCCCGGGCGTTTTTCTCATCGTAGTAGTGACCGTATAACGAGAAAATCTGCCCGTTCCCGCGCATGTAATAATCAAATTTCAATTCCGGCACGAATTCATCCTTGTCGAGATTGTACTCACCGACTTTTTTGGCATAGTCGGTCAGATCGGTATAATGTCCGCCCACCCAGAGCGAGTATTTCTCTTCAGTCACGCCTGTTTGTCCGAATACCATCAGGGCCGGGACAATAATAAGCAGGAGACTGAGAACGATCATCGGTAGTCCTTTTCTCATTTTCCCCCCTCCTATCTTGTCAGGGCGTTGCCTGAGGTTGAAATTGCCTGAGATGGCAAATCGGAACCGTGAATCTCAGTGTGACACTGGGTGCATTTGGTCAGCATGCCTTTTTTCCAGCCGTCGGGAGTCGAGTAACCCGCCCGTTCGGGAGCCAGAGGCACGGTGAAATTGCCGTCCCACCCCTCGATCGTGGCATGGAAATGCATGGCATGGCAGTTAAGGCAGAGAGCCGGTTCGGTCTGGATCAACAGGTTATCCGCCACCGAACCATGAGGCGTATGGCAAACCATGCAATCCTCATTGACCGGAGCATGCTCGTAAACAAACGGCCCTTCCTTCTCCGGATGACAGCTGAAACACAGTTCCCGGCCGGTATTCTCCATTGTCAGGGTCGCCTGACCGCCATGCGGATTGTGACAATCGAGGCAGGTCATCTTGCCCTCCCGCACCGGGTGGTGCGACGGCATGAACGACGCCGCTCTGACATCACTGTGACAGCCGTAGCACTTTTCCTGGATGTTGTCAGCCGATCGGGGCCGGTGTTCGGCATGAATGGTATGACAACTGGAGCAGTTGACATCAGCCGTATTATGCTGAGCAAACGTCCAGTCATCAAACTTTTCGCCGCTGTGGCAACCGAGACAGGTCACTGAACCGAACTGATCGCCTTTGGCGGGATTAATAATTTTCTCCGGATCGGATTCATCGGCATGAACCGATCCCGGACCGTGACATGATTCGCAGGTGATCGCCCGATTCGATGATTGCAATTCCGCAATCGTACCATGAAGCGTTTTGGCGAATTCCTCGCCGATTTGATCATGGCAACTCAGGCAGGTTTCATCTCCGACCAGAAGGGCTCCGGGAGGCGTGGACATGGCTAATGCCGATGCCGAAAACATCCAGATTATGCCAAGCGTCAGCATAACCCTAAAGACCCTTACCGGCAAAGCCGCGAGTCCTATCTTTTTTTTCATAGGCATTCCTCTCAAATCAGTTGACTTAGCCGAGCAGTTTATTTAAATCCCTTTATTCACAATATCTGAAAAAGAAAACCAAATTTGATCGGTTCCAATATGAATTCTTTCACCATTTCCGACCGGGAAATTCTTTCGGCCCGAGTGATAAAGGCTATATTATTTCCATTATCTCCGGCAGATTCCATTACCTGAAGGTACAGATTTCCTTTGAAGGGCGAGTTACAATTCAAAGCGGGCGGGTTAAAACGATGGGCAATCGCCGTTCGATACACAGATACAGGATTGAATTCATATTTGGATAAAAGCAACCTTGCCCCGAACACCATTTGCCGCCGCCGATCGGCGGCGGTAAGTCTCTCTCTACAGCCCATTTGTCCCTGGAGTAGTTGTAATTAACTAACTTGTAAGGAGTCTAATAAATAGGAGTCATCCAGTCAAGGTTAAACTTGACCTGAATAATAAATATCTAAAAAAATGTTGCTCCGGTCGGATCCGTTTTGTATAATGATCATGAGGAAATTACAGGGAAATATTAAAACCGCATAATACAATCCAGGAGGCTGAACAGTGAAAAATCTGGCAATTTTAATGATGGCGGTAAGCCTGTTGTTCGTTTTCACCATGGTCTGGGCATCCGAGGAAAAACCGAAACACGATTTTGCCGGGGTGGACAAGTGCAAAATATGCCACAAGAAAGACGGCGTTTATCCCTCATGGCTGGAGACCAAACATGCCAAGGCCTGGGAAAGTCTCGACGAGAAGGCGCAGAAGAATGAGAAGTGCATCGGCTGTCATTCCACCGGTACCACCACCGAGGGTGAACTGCTGACCGGGGTGCAGTGTGAAGCCTGTCATGGTGCGGGAAATGATTACAAGAAAATGAGCATTATGAAGGATCGTGAGCAGGCCATTGCCAATGGGCTGTTGATTCCCGATGAAAACACCTGCAAGAAATGCCATAATGAAAATGTCCCGGAGGAATTCCGACCCAAAGAGGCTTATAATTTCGCCGAGATGATGAAAACCGGCATTCACGCTAAACCGGTCAAAGAGGAAAAGAAAGAGGCCACGGAAGGCAAATAATTCTTTTTCGACAGAATTTTAAGCGCTCCGCGACGGGGTGCTTTTTTATTGGAACAACTTGACTAAAAGCGTGTGATTTTTTAGCTTTCCCTCATAATTTTTGACGGAAAGTGAATAAATGTTTTTCTTATTTTATGGCATCATGAAAAAATTTCACATAACCATCGGTACAGCTGTTATCGGATTTTTGCTTCTGGCGGGCGTCAGAGCGGGCGATATCAGTCCGGCCACTCAGGCCTGCCTCGACTGTCACGCCGACCTGATGCCGGGACTGGTGGAGGATTGGTACCACAGTCGTCATGCCCGGATGACTCCGGCCGAAGCGCTCCTGTTGCCCGAGATTGAGCGCCGGGTTTCGATCAGTGATTCGCCCGGGTACCTGACCGGGACGGTGGTCGGGTGTGCCGAATGCCATACTCTTCTGCCCGGCGAACATGAGGATACCTTCGAGCATTTCGATTACCCGGTCCATGCGGTGGTATCGCCCAATGATTGCGCCGTCTGCCATCCCGCCGAGTGGGAACAGTATTCGAAAAACATCATGTCCTTCGCTAATATCAATCTGACGCAGAATGACCTTTATCAAACCATGGTCAATGAAATCAATGGTCTTCCGGAACTGATCGACAATCAACTGACCACCGGTGAATCAGATCCGCTCACCGATATGTCGTCGTGCCTGTCCTGCCATGGCACCGAAATCCGGGTAACCGGAACGGCCAAACGTGAAACCGATTTGGGGACCCTGGAATTCCCGGTGCTGGAGGGTTGGCCCAATCAGGGGGTGGGACGGATCAATCCCGATGGTTCTTTCGGGGCTTGTACCGCCTGTCACACGCGCCATGTTTTTTCCATTGAAACCGCCCGCAAGCCGTACACTTGCGCCCAGTGCCATAAGGGACCCGATGTCCCGGCCTACCCGGTTTACCAGGTCAGCAAACATGGAAATGTATTCTTTTCTCAAAACAGCCACTGGGATTTTGAACCGGTTCCCTGGACCGCCGGCCGTGATTTCGCCGCCCCCACCTGCGCCGTCTGTCATATCAGCCTGGTTACCGATAAGGATGGAACAATCATATCCGAACGGACCCACCGCATGAACGATCGCCTGCCACAGCGGTTGTTCGGGTTGATTTATTCTCATCCTCACCCGGCCACACCCAATACCTCCATTATCACCAATAAGGCCGGTTTTCCGCTACCGACGGAATTAACCGGTGAACCGGTCGAGGAATTTTTGATTGACCGGAAGGAACAGGAAAAAAGATTGCATAATATGCAGAAGGTTTGTCGGGCGTGTCATTCAACAACCTGGACCGAGGGGCATTTCGCCGCCCTGGATCGGGCGGTGGAGACGACCAATGAAATGACCTGGCAGGCCACCGATCTGATGACCACCATCTGGACCGAGGGATTAGCCCTGGGTTTACCCCAGGGATCGATTATTTTCGATGAGGCTATCGAGAAACAATGGACCGAGCAGTGGTTGTTCTATGTCAATTCCACCCGGTTCGCGGCGGCCATGATGGGAGCCGATTATGGCGTTTTTGCCAACGGCCGCTGGTACATGGCTAAAAATGTCCGGGAGATGCGCGACTGGCTGGAGCTTCACAATCGTTTGAAGAAATAAAATCCGACCGCGAAATCAAACCACCTCAAGACCAATAATCACTATGGTTGAGTGCCGCTGTGGCACTCGTTGCAATTCATTTCTTTCCAGGCTTCGTCAATATCTTCCGGGTGAACAAACTCAAGACCATCGGGCGAAGTCGCCATAACGGTTGCACCGTCTTTTCCCTGCGAAATAATCGTATGACAGATAGTACAGTCACGGGAAAGGATATGGCCGTCCTCGGTGGTCAGGCTACCGGTGTGACAGCGCATACATCCGGGACTGATAAAATGGCCGATATTATCGGGATAAACCTCCCAGCGGACTTTCATCTCCGGGAAAATACTCTGTGCATACTTATCCTGCACCGCGGCGATAGCATCGTTGATATCATCCGGACGGGTTTTAATTATTTCCGGATAATGATCGCGGTAATATTCGGTAATGGCTCCCGCGATACCGTTGGTAGCGGCCGTATCATTCTCATATTTGGCCGCCATCGCTTTGACCGCAACTTGCTTGATATCCGGTAGAGTCGTATTGATCCGTCCGGCCTCCATGGCTATATCGGCGTCATAATCCGGAGAATGATATATATGACTGGGGCGATTGTGGCAATCCATGCAGTCGAACCGGCGCGGAGTTGCGGCCGCGATTTCCTCATCACTCAACGGATTCTCCTTGTCCCGGTAAACCGTTGCTTTCCCGGTTTCGATATTGGTGGCCCTGACCCAGGGGATATTCTGCAATTGCCGGTCACGGGCGATGTACTCGATATTATTGGTCAGGAAGGTATGCCAGTGGATACCGGAGGGACGACCGACTTCGGGGTTACCACCGCCGGTTTTAACCAGCAGATTGATCGACCAGCGGGTATTATCATGATCATACATGTAATGGTTGAAAACGCGTTGCTGGCCTCCGAAAAACTTGGCCGGCCAATGACACTGCTCGCAGGTTTCCCGGGCCGGACGAAGATTTCTAATCGGGGTTTCAATCGGCCTCGGGTAAACATTCGCTATGACGGCATAAACCTGATAAAGCCCCGATATTTTCGATTTTGCGAACCAGTCCGCCCCCGGACCGACATGACAGGCCACGCAGGCCACCCGGGCATGAGGTGAATTCTGGTATGCTGTGAACTCCGGTTTCATGACCGTATGGCAAGTCTTACCGCAAAAAGCGACCGATTCGGAATAATGATAGGCTTCGTATCCCCCCACGGCGCTGACCAGGACAAACAATCCGGTGCCGAGAATGAATACCAGGGCGGCATTACGGTGGCTTTTCTGATTCAGGTCCACATAGGGCCAGCTGGGATAGCTGACCTCCCCGGTTTTCCGGACCCGTCGCCAGGTTCGAAACATCCCCAGAGGAATAAGCAACAGCGAGACCACCAGGATCGGAGGCAGAACCATGTAAAGAAATATCCCCAGATAAGGATTGGTAACCCGGGTAAATATCCCGATCACATAAAGAAAAGTCATCAGGAGAATGGTTATGACGGCGCCGACAATCCCTATTCCGCTCAACCAGTTATAGGCCAGTCGCGGGAATTTCAATTTTTTCATAGTATTTTTCTTTCATATACAGAAACTAAACATACTGCCGTTACCGTCAAACCCTGCTTAAACAGCCCCACCCCATGAATCAACTCCGAATAATGGATGAGGATACTGTCCTGCGGGATATCATACGTTTCCGAAACGGCCGTTCCTTCCTTGTGACAGCGACTGCAGACAAAAGGTATATTGAATTTGGTCACCCGGGAATCGGGTGAAGAAACGGCCAGAATATCATGGGCGCCGTGACAATCGGCGCATCTCGGGGCCAGCCTGCCCCCCTCTTTCACCGCCCGGCCGTGGAGACTGCCGTTGTATATTTCCGCGATTTCAACATGACAAAGACCGCAATCGACCGGTTCCAGTCGTTCGGTATGGGAAAAATCCTCTACCCCGTCAAGGTCGCTGTGGCAGTCGATACATTCCATTTCACCATGCATCGACTTCCGGTATTTTCCGATATCGAGATAAACGGAAATCTGCCGGCCATCCCGCTCGCCGGTGAGGTTGGGGTCTTCATGACAGGTCAGACAATCATTGATCAATTGCCCCGCGGCCGGCAAAACCGGGAGCCATATCCAGCCAACAAGCAGAGCCGCCGCCATTATCCCGGCCGGAATCAACTGCCGCCTGTTATTCCCGCCCATATCTATTACGATCAGCCTTTATGATCGGGCATATCCCCGCTTTTATTTTCATCCGGGGTAATTGTCGGTGTTCCCGTCAGTTTCAAATCTTCGGCATGTTCATGTTCGTACATTCTCCTGGGCATCTTGCCGGTGTACCAGGAAGGATTCATGGGGTATACATCGGGATTGAAGATGGTCGAATACATATGCCAGATGAGAATGGCCAGGAAAGCGAGCCAGGCTTCATAATAATGAATCACCAGGACCACATCCAGAAATCCCTTGGGGAACCATTCCACCGCGAAATTGTCGAACCAGAGGAAAAAGCCGCTGATGATCATAATCACTGTCCCCCAGACCAGGGCCCAGTATTCCGCTTTCTCGACATAGCTGAAACGCCCGAATCCCGGCTTAATTTTGCCGATACCGATATTGTACAGAATAGTTTTCACAAAGCCGTGAAAATCTCTCAAACCCGGCATCATATCCTTCAGGAATTGCTTGCCCCGCGGTGAGAATAAATATACCACATGCCAGATAGCGGTTAAGACAAAAACCACGGCCGCGACCCGATGTATGATTCCCCGCAAAGGAAATCCGCCCTCCCAGCCGAACAGGGTATTGACCCACCAGGAATTATAAAACCGGAGAGCGAATCCGGAAATGACCAGAACAATAAAGGAAACCATCAGGAACGTATGCTGCCAGACCTCGCCGATCGTCATCCGCCTGACCTGATCGCCTTCGCTGACCTGTTTGAGCTTCTTGCGCAAATCAAGTAGCCAGTGAACCACCATCAGACCGATTATCAGAGTAATTACCACGATATAAATACTCTTGACAATACCGGCCACCGGCGTCTGGGATATTCCGGGGGTACTATGAATGGGTGTTTTGGCCATTTCCGCCGTAATTCCGGGATGGCAGTGGCCGCAAGTTTCCTGGAGATTGGCCGGGTAAATCGAGGACGTCGGATCGGTGTGCGGCAGAATGCGATGGGCCCCGTGACAGGAGGCGCAGTTGGCCACGGTCAGGTCGCCCGCCTTGCTTTTCAAGCCATGGTAGCTGTCCACATAGGTTTGCAACCGTCCCGATGGAATACCGTATTTTTCGTTGAGACGGGCCGACTCATGGCACGGAGAACAGGTTGCCTCGGCCACCCGTGAGGGACTCACCCGGGATTCCGGGTTGCTCGGTGAAATGATACCGTGCTCGCCGTGGCAATCGGTACAGACCGGGGAATCCGTTTCCCCCCGCTTGACCAGCTTGCCGTGGATACCTTCCCAATAGTCGTTTTCCACATTCTGGTGGCACTTGCCGCAGGTTTTCGGAATATTAAAATGATTGATCGACGATTCCGGGTTACCGGGGCCGAGAATCCGGTGGGCCGTGCCCCCGGTGGAATGACAGTCGTTGCAGGTGGCCGCCACATACACCCCGCCCAGCGCGGCCTGACCATGAACACTGCTTTTATAAAGCTCCACCGCTTTGCCGTACAGAATATCATGACGTTTGGTCAGATCGATATCATCATGACAGCGGCCGCAGGTTTCGGGAAGGTTGATTGGATTCACTCTCGAGTTTTTATCGGCCGCTGGAAGGATATCATGTTTGCCGTGGCAATCAATACATTCGGGAATATCGTAGCCGTCCTTCAGGCTCATCCGCCCGTGCTGGGTGTAAATCCTGGCGGCCTCATCATGACAGGTACCGCAATCAACTTTCGGCAGGTCTTCATCATGCGGCAGATCGCTGATCCCGGTATGGCAATCGATGCACTCCAGGCCGTCATGGATCGACATGGCCATGGCGCGGTCGTAACCGCTCTCTTTCTCACCGGTGGTCTTTTCATGACATTCAAGACAATCGGCGCTTTCCACGGCCATCGCCGGACCTGACACAAATACTAAAAAAATCAATAAAACAGAAATTGCTGAATATAATTTTATGACTCCCATGACCTTTATTAACCCCAAAGCAAGTTTTTCATGTTGGCAAACATCGACAAATTCGCTCTAAATAATAAAAAATTTAATCGGCCGGCGCAAGTGAATCTTTTCACATTACACGATAATTTTGATCGTAATAACCCACAATCACAAAACTCGCCGAAATACGGAGATGGTCCAATATAGACAATTGCCCCGGGGATTCGACTTCGTGGTGTCGATTACCATCAAAGCAAACGACCGATCCGAAATCAGATCGGCCATTTGCCATCTACACTAAAAATTGAAGATAAAATATCAGTTATTGACAATGATCGCCGCCCCGATGGCTGTGTCACCACTGCCAGCCAGAAATCCTTTGGCAAAAACAGTATAAATCTTGCCATCCTCAAGATTGATTCCGGGCAGATTCAGGATGACCATTGAAGTCCCGGCGGCTCTTACCTGTAAATCATACAAGCCGGCATTAAGCGGTGTAAAAGAAGTATAATCTCTGAAAGCCTTGTTTCCAAAAACCACCGTATCGTCAGTCAGGGTAATATCTACCGCCGGAGCATCGGGAGAAAGATGCAGGAAGCGAATATGAGCCATGCCGGCCGCCGGAGTCGTCAGATCATCAACCAGAACCAGCGGCTCAATATTGGATACGCTGTTCACTGCAAAAATGGAGTAGGCCATACCGGCATCAAGATTAAGTCCGGCATTAATAACCGTTGTCATGCTTCCGCTGACATTAACTTTAACTCCCCGATCACCGGCATTTACATCGAGATAGCCGGTATTGTTGGGAAAGGTCAGAGAGGTATTGTTTATCACTAGGTCGTCAATCAATAAATCCACCCCCGGTGCATCAGGGGAAGCATGGGCCACCAGGACTTTGGTGACAGCCGGCTTCAAATCCACAAACAGGTCGCCATCGTTGTTGTCCACGAAAATGCGGACTGCCAAATCATAAAGGTCGGTATTGTCCAGTGTCCCATGAGCCACCGCAGTGTAGATCACACCGGCAGTGACATTAATTGGTTCAAAAATAAGAACTTCGGAATTGTCTCCGGACGGGGTTACCACAAAAGTATAAGAACCGGGATCTACCTCGGCATACTCGGTAATATCCTTGAAGGCCTTATTGACAAACACGGTCGGACCGTCGCCGCTGTTCAATTTAATATCCACCGCCGGGGCATCAGGCGAAGCATGAAGAAAACGAACCTTGGCCTTGCTCTGCACTTGCGACCGATCATCAACCGCCACCACCGGCTCAATCGAACCGAGATTGTTAACTGCGAAGACAGTGTATGAGGTGTTTACCTCAAGATCCAGATCGGCTTCAATCACAACCGGTGAGTTGGCACCAGCCGGAGTCACCGAAATATTGCGCACACCATCAGAAATTTCGGCATATCCTGATGATTGCCCGTAACCAAGTCCTCCGATGGCCACGGTTCCGTCAACCCGAATATCAACCTCGGGCGCATCATAGCTGGCATGAATTACACGAATGGATGAAGTCATCTTAGAAACAGATTTCATGGGATTATTGTCATCATCACTGCATCCGGCGACAAAGATCAAACCTAAAACGATGGCTGTAAATCCTGCAATAATTCTTTTGCTTAACATCTTTCCATACCTCTTAATAATAAATTGATTTTCCTCTTTTCGGGGCGGGCTGATTGCCCGCCCCTTTTGATTACCACAGCCCTACGGATTAATTACTTTCTGAAACAACGTTTGTGCGCTGCTGAATTGACTTGAATTGGATTATCTGATACAGGGCACTGAGACCGACCAGGCCATAAACAATGCGACTGAGTGCAGTCATGTCGCCAAAAATGCTTTCGACCAGATCAAAATTGAAAAGCCCAACCAGCCCCCAATTCAGACCGCCAATCACCAGAAGCGCCGCCACGATAATGTTAAACGATTTCATCTTAAATCCTCCTTCATTAGTGTTTTCTGTCTTCCATGACTATCATAACAGAAAATGTCTAATTATTGTTCCCATATTGTATAAGAATCTTGAATATTTAATATCTTATTATATTACAATGGTTTATAATTTCTATTGGCATAATTATATTGTTATACTATTGTAACAAGGAACAATTTAAAGCAAGTTTACATTATATACCTTGACAAAACTTTGACAATAATATATGTATGGTACATTATGATTGCAAAACACCCCATAAGAGTCGTCTCCAAAAAAACCGGCCTCTCCCCCCATCTGATCAGGATTTGGGAGAGACGTTACAGGGCTATCCTTCCGGAGCGATCGAGTACTAACCAAAGGCTGTATTCCGATGAGGATATTGAAAAACTGAAACTGCTGCATCAGGCCACTGAATCCGGCGAAAGTATCAGTCAGATTGCCGGTTTATCGACTGGAGAACTCCGGAATATGCTGGGTGAAAATTCCAAATCACCATCCATACCTTATCAGGATTCAAAGTTGAATGGCCCGGGAGCGGGGCAACCGTTACGCGAAATCATCGAAAATTGCATTATGGCTATCCATGAACTTGATTCCGTCAAACTGGAGGCGGTTTTGTTGCGCGCCTCGGTTGATTTGAGTCAGCGGGTATTGATTACAAAGGTTATTCAGCCCCTGATGTATGAAATTGGCAATCTCTGGGCCAGGGGCAGTCTTAAAATTGTTCACGAGCATCTCGCTTCGGCGGTTATTCGGACTTTTCTGGGCGAGATGATGTCTTCTCTCAGATTATCCCATTCTGCCCCTGTTCTAATAGCCACCACGCCTCGCGGTCAGACCCATGAATTCGGGGCAATGATTGCGGCAATTCTGTCCTCATTCGAGGGCTGGCGGCCGATTTATCTCGGGCCGGATATGCCTGCCGATGATATTGCCCATGCCGCCAATACAAGGGAAGCACCAGTAGTCATTCTGAGTATTGTTTATCCTTTAAATGATCCTCTTCTGGTACGGGAACTGCGTCGGTTGAAAAAACTACTCAATGGCGATATTTCGATTCTTGCCGGCGGGCGTGGAATTGAAAACTACCGTGGGATTCTCGCTGAAATTGGAGCCATACCGATAAACGATCTCGATAGTTTGATTACGGAGTTGAAGTCTATCCGACCTTGAAAAGGAGTTCGGCCCGAACCCAGCTGTATCCGTCGGCTCCATGAAAATAATAATTGCCGGGCAGAAAACCTTCCCACAGAAAATGACCAGTCAAGTTCTTATCGATGACGAATTTCAACAGGCCGATGAAAAGGTTACCGCGGTTATGTCCATCTCCGCCGGGAAAAGCCGATTCCGGGTCCGCCACCCGCGGAGCCATCAAATGGTGATATTGCAAACTGAGGTTAATCTTCGGAGTGAAATCGAAATCGCACCGGCCATAAAGCGAGGCCAGATTGGTCCACCAGGCCACCCGGTCCTCTTTGATCTGGGTATAAATATACGATTCGCTCCACTTGGGCCAGCGGGCAAATATTGGATTCCACCCTTCATCTTTCTCGGTAGCCCGATTATCCCCGCTCAGGCAGATAACTCCCAGCTGAATCATTTTCGGCAGATACGAAGGCCAGACCGTTTTATAATCAAGATGAAAATACCCCCCGAATGCGGCCCGATCATATTGTCCCGCTTGGCCGAACTGGAATGCTCCCTCGCCGGTTACCGACAGACTCTCAATCAATGGAGATACAATCCGACCCCCGATCGTGTTGATTTCCGATGCTAGCGTATCGATATTGTTGGCATCGACATTTTTCCGAACATAATACCCCTGGATATCATAGCGGTTTATCCTGCCGGAATAATACAAACCGATCCCTTCCTCGGGTTGCTCGACCAAAACCTGGTCAACTTCGTTTATCACCGGAAGCCATTCATCGATTTCTTCCTGATAGCTGTAAAAAACGGTTAGTTCATGCCCGGGAGTTATCCGCCAGTCGAACCGCGCGGCATTGAAATAAATCGAGCGGGAACCGTCCAGAGGATGTCCGTCCATTACGATAAACCCCTCACCCAGCATAATATTCTGTCTTCCAAGAGTCAGAATCCCATCCAGCGGCTTTTTCAGATTCCATTTCAAATAAAGCTGATCGACAAAAATCTCATCGATCTCGAATTCGCGGTCGGCCGGTATAAAATAATAGCGGAATTCGTTGGTCAGTTTCAGGGCCAGTTCCATTTTCGGATCAGGATAATACTGCCCCATCAGGCTGGTCCGGTGACGGGTAAAAGTGGTGGTTTGGGCGGCTGAATCGGCCAGGGTTATGGTATTGTCCCAGGTCACCAATCGCAGGCGTTCCGAAAACGATATTTTTAAATGCCTGAAGTTATTTCTTTCTGCGGTTTCTTCAGAGGCAACCGACTGCATGATAACGCCGCTTATCAGAAGTATAATGATTAACGTTTTTTTCGCCATTTCGCCTTGCACTCTCACCGGTTAAATTTACGTAAATTCGGTTTTAAAATATACATCATAATTATTTCTGAGACAAGACCTTTGGCGAGGGGACACCATTGGGGGCTTATAGCCCGGATACCGGGTTATTTTGTCAAATAAAAAACATCCATTTACACGAAAATTGTAAGGCTTCGTCATTACTCTTGTAAGTTAATTTTAGTCTACCATACGACCTCCATCAATTTCCATGCCCCCCAGTGGACCTTCTGACCTTCCCGGAATGATGGAGGCCATTAATTATGGGAAAAATCGGCCAAGAAATCGGCCGAATAAGGGTTTAAAGCAACTGGCCGGATTTAAGTTTCTCATCCATCAAGCGGCATCCTTCCATCAGGATCGATTCGTTGGAGAGATCATTGTTGGGCGCAGGAAGACTTTCCGGGCCAATTGGCTCCACCGTCCAGATTCCGTCCCCCCAGGTCAGCCCTTCGTAAACCGCCTCGGCCCCGACCAGATCCCGCAGTTGCGCAAAACTCAAAGAACCCCGATCGAGATAAATAGTCAGGCGGTCACCTTCGGCGGCACTGTTTATGACAGATATTTTGACAGTTTTCAGACTGGGACCGAGCGCCTGAAGTAAATCTATCAGATTCATATCCGCCAGCCGTCCGCGGGCGCCCGAGGTTCCTCCAGCCACTTCATCGCTCTTATTGACCCGCGTTTTACTGCGAGCCTGGAATTTACTGATTTTGGTGACCAGCATATCGAGATTGTTATCCCGGGCGATGATATCCTCGACCCCTCGTTCCAGCAGACCAGTCAACCGCGATATGGAACTGGTATCGGTCAGAAGGAATGTAGGCGTTTTTTCGAATTCAATTCCGCCCTCGGTCAGCTCATCGATAAACAGCGTTATCCCATGCGATTCGCCCGCCACCACCAGAATCATGATATCCGGCCTGGAACGCTTATAGAGGTCTATAAAGGAGGTAGTCGAGGTATGTGAAACGGTCCGGAATCCTTCGTTCTTAAGGCGCATCTCGAGCGGCTGCAATAACAGCAGGTCCTTGCAGTAAATCATCACCTGGCCATTGTTTCGCGAGGTGTCGTGATCGAGTATCTCCTCCTGGATCAAATCGATAAAGGCCTCGACCACTTCGGCCAGGAAAAGCTTGCCGATCATATCGCGGAGTTTTTTCCTGATGGCATCGAAGCGATCCAGCGATAACCGGTCGTACTGCAGGGTGCTGTCACAGAAAAGATCGACAATGGTTAAAATATTCCCGCCCAGAATTTCAATCGGTAAATGCCGGGTGTATTTATCATTCAGGTCGAGATACATGGATTTCAACATTTCCAGCACCACCGGGGGATAATTAAGAGAGGCCAGAAGTTTGATAGTCAACTGCACCACCTTGCGGTTGTCCTCGGCCTCCTCACTGTGGTAATAAAACCGGGCCAGATCGTGAATGTAGGCGGCGTTGGTGATCAGCATCCGATCCTTTTCGGGAAGCCCCAGTTCACGGCAGAGCTTTTCGGTATAATGGCCCACCTGGCCGCCATGATTGATCGGCAGTTTGGATTTAGACGACAATAGCGAGGTGAACAGGTCCAGATTACGCTGAAGCAGATCGCTTTCGACCGTTATGGCTTCCTTTTGAAGCAGGAGCGAGGCGGTATTACCGTAGTACCGAACGGTTGTCCCCGGAGAAATTTTCCGCACCCGGTCAATCAATCGTAAATAGTCACCAGGGACAGTATCTTTGACCAGCATCGACTGGAATTTCATATCGCCGATAATATCGTAGGCGTCATCGGCCGAATCGGTCATCACCACCCGATAGTTATCCCGTTCCAAGATGGATTGAAGAAGCGGCGCGGTGTAAATCTCGTCGGTCACCAGAAGAATTGCCGGACGATTGGTTTCGTTCAATTCCGGCGCGGCGGATTCCTCGAGGGTTGGAATCCGGCCGGTATCAGTAGCGATATCGGGGATTTCCAGAAGGAGATTATCCTCCAGAGTAATATCCTGACCATGATAAAAACGGGCTATGGCGGTGGTGATGGCGATTTCGGCGGCTACGTATAATTTTACATTCTTGCCCCGGGCCACGAAATTCAGTTCATTGATCAGGCTCTGATCGTTGGGATCGGGACAGGCAATCTTGATTACATTCTCATCGGGATTGTAATCGAACGGAATCACCCGGCGCACCTCGGCCACCTTCTGCGGAATCAGCTTGATTATAATTTCGGGAATTTCGAGACCGGAGAGTACTACACCCTCGCATTCCAACTGGGTTTTGAGAGCCTCGACCAATCCGGTTTCATCGATATATCTATAGTACAGTAGTTGTGAGCCGAATTTCCCGCCCCGGGCTTTCTGGCGAAGAAGCGCTTCCTTGATCTCCCCCTCGGAAATCAATCCCTTTTCCACCAGAATTTCATCGAGACGTTTTTTCCCGTTCGCTTGCCCCATATTACACTTTCACCTCATGTTCCATAGGAATCGGCATTTCGATAAAACTGCCGGGGTCGGCCGCCACCCGGGCCGCCTCTCGGGCGGTTACGGTTCCGGATTCGACCAGGCTTCTCAGGTGGTTGTCAAGAAGCCGCATACCTTTCTTACTTCCGGTCTGAATGGCCGTTTGAATCTGGTGCGTCTTGGCTTCACGAATCTGGGTTGAAATAGAAGTGCTCTGCAACAGTAATTCATAAGCTACTACCCGACCGCTTCCATTGGCCCGTCGTAATAATTGCTGCGAGATAATTCCTGCCAGAGAATCGGCCAGCATGATCCGAATCTGAGCCTGCTGATCGGACGGAAAAACATCGATGATGCGATCGATAGTGGCTGTCGCCGAGCAGGTATGCAATGTCCCCATCACCAGCAGGCCGACTTCGGCGGCCGTTACGGCCAGTGAGATGGTTTCGGTATCGCGCATTTCACCGACCAGGATAACATCGGGATCCTCGCGCAGGGCGGCCCGTAGTCCCGAGGCAAAAGTCTGCGAATGAAGGCCGATCTGGCGTTGCGAAATCAATGAGTTTTTCGGCTGGTGAATATATTCAATCGGATCCTCAAGCGTAATAATATGTTTGGAAAAGTTGGTGTTGATATGATCGACCATGGCCGCCAGAGTGGTTGTCTTGCCCGAATTAGTCGGACCGGTAACCAGCACCAGACCCGCTTTGGTTTCGGCCAGCCGGGCCGCTACCTCGGAAAAGCCGAGCGAAGACAGATCGGCGATTTCATCGGAGATAAGTCGAATTGAGGCCGCCAATCCTTTGCTGGTCCGATAAATATTCAGCCGAAATCGCCCCACTCCATCTATTCCATGAGCCAGATCGAGATCGCCCGTCCGTTCGAATTGCCGTATCTGATCATCAGATAACAACTCATAAATTAACTGGCGAATATCCTCTTCGGACAGATTCCGATGCCGGGTTTTTTCGAGTTCGCCATTGACCCGTATGATCGGGACCGATCCGGCCACCAGATGCAGGTCAGAAGCTTCGGCTAACTTGACTATTTTCAAAAGGTTATCTATCTTGGCCATAATCCATTTCCTGTCGGTGAGCATTTCCCATTATGTTTTAGATATCGGACGATTGCAGTAAAATTTAAACCATGCCGGTTATGATATTGAGCGATTTTTTATCCCGCTTGTTTGGAATGACACTCTCGACCGTTTTTCCTTTCGAATACCTCCCGAATCGTTTAAATTGGATGTATATCCGGAAAATAATCCAGGACATTAACTAAAGAAGGGATTATCTATGGTGTCGGCCGGAAAATCGGTATCATCAATTCGAATCGGTATCAGCGCCTGCCTGCTGGGTCAGAAAGTCCGCTTCGATGGCGGGCATAAACAGAACCACTATCTGACTGATATTCTCGGGGAGTACTTCCACTTTGTCCCGGTTTGCCCGGAGGTTGAAGTCGGTATGAGTGTCCCGCGCGAGGCGGTTCAACTTGAAGGCTCTCCCGATAATCCGCGTATGATCGGCATTAAAAGCCGTCGTGACTGGACCGATCGGATGAATCGCTTTGCCGCTAAATGGACCAAAAAGCTGAAGCGCGAAAATCTGTCGGGGTACATCCTGAAAAAAAATTCCCCCAGTTGCGGGATGGAACGGGTGAAAGTGTTCAGTAAAAGCATTCCCGCTAGGACCGGACGAGGTCTTTATGCCGCCGCCCTGATACGACATTCTCCGCTTCTCCCGGTTGAGGAGGAAGGACGGCTTAACGATCCGGCCCTGAGAGAAAACTTTATCGTTCGGGTTTTTGCCTATGCCCGGCTGAATCAATTGTTCGACGATCGTTTCAGCCGCCGGTCGGTGATTGATTTTCACACCAATCACAAGTACCTGCTTCTGGCTCACAGCCCGAAACATTACCGGGAAATGGGGCAATTGGTGGCAAGGATCAAGGACCTCCCCCCAACTGAGTTCCGGGACCGATACAGCCGGTTATTCATGGACAATCTCGGGGTTAAGACAACGATTAAAAAGAATGTCAATGTTCTGATGCATATTCTTGGCTTTCTAAAGAATAAAATTACTTCCGATGACAAGCAATCGATTTTATCGGTTATCGAGGATTACCATCGCGCCCTGGTACCGCTGGTCGTTCCCCTGACGCTTATAAAACATTATGTTTTAAAACATAATATCGAGTACATCAAAGACCAGATATACCTTAACCCGCACCCGAAAGAATTGATGTTGCGTAATCATGTCTGATACCCGGCTTGGTTGGAAAGGAGTCTCCTATGTCACCGGATGGGTATGAAATTATTGTCGAAGTCATGGTGGAGATAATCAAAGGCAGTCGCAATAGGTACGAGTACGATCCGGTCCGGAAGATGATCTGCTTCGATCGGATGCTTTTCTCGGCAGTTCATTATCCCAGCGATTACGGCTTTATCATAGATACTCTGGCCGAAGATGGCGATCCTCTCGACGCTCTGGTACTGGTCTGGGAGCCGACCTTTCCCGGTTGCCTGATCGAGGCCCGCCCGGTGGGGGTCTTCAAAATGTGGGACGAAAAGGGAAGCGATGAAAAAATCCTCTGCGTTCCCATCAACGATCCAATGTGGAACAATATTATGGAGCTGGAACAGGTTCCCCCCCACCTGCTCAAGGAAATCGAGAATTTCTTCAGAATCTACAAGGAGTTGGAACAAAAAAAGACCGGGATTGAGGGCTGGATGGGGCGTGATGAGGCGCTTGAAGTGATCGAAAAATCGAAAGGAAATTTCCTCCGTAAAAACCGCCCCTGACATCTGAAGATGCAGTGGATTAAATAACCTCTCGTATCTATACGCCTCCCTTGACAATCGAATCGATCCGGCCTATATTTGAAAAAAACGGGCTTCAATTTCCCTGCCGGCATTAAGGAGTCATTATGAAATTACGGCTGATTACGATTTTAACCAGTGGTCTGGCATTATGCCTGCTTTGTACAGGTTTAGCCTTTGCCGGCGAAAACGGGGCGCTGACCCCGAAGACGGTCGACAATATTCGTTCCCGGTTCATTATGGATCCGTATCTCCGGGCCATGTATAACGCTGTCACCAATAATAACATCAGTAAATTGGCCTTGAACCGCGATCTTCTCCGGGATCACAATAATCTGTTCAGCCATAAAATTAAAAGTCGGGGCATCACCGACCAGAAAGCCTCCGGCCGCTGCTGGATTTTCGCCAGCCTTAATACTCTCCGCCCGGTCATGGTCGAAAAATATAAACTCGATAATTTCGAATTTTCCCAGAATTACCTGGCCTTCTGGGACAAGATGGAAAAAGCCAATACCTTTCTGGAATTTATGATTGAATTCCGCGACCGGGACCCGCTTGACCGGGAGATGGAGGGGCTCCTCCGCCGTCCGATCGGCGATGGCGGCTATTGGCAATGGGCGGTGAACCTGATTGAAAAATACGGGGTCGTTCCCAAAGAAATTATGCCCGAAACCAACAGCTCCGAAAATTCATGGAACCTCAATTACCCCCTGGAACGTCTGCTTCATTCCGATGCCGCCCGGTTGAGACGGATGGCCAAAGATGGCGCAAATGTCAGCGAACTGCGGACCGAAAAGGAGAAAATGCTGGCCGATGTTTATAAACTGCTGGTGATGAATCTCGGCATGCCGCCTGTTCAATTCGAATGGCGCTATGAAACTAAGGATACCGCCCAAATCGATTCCGCCAAGCAAAATGACACACCCGAAAACGATACCAAAGACAAAAAAACAATCGTCTCGGGAACCTATACGCCGTTGAGTTTCTACCATGATGTGGTCGGGGTCGATCTCGATGAATATGTCGATATCTTCGATAATCCCACCCAGGAATACTACCGGCATATTCTGGCCCAAAATACCCGGAACATGTACGATCGCGATGATCTGCACTATGTCAGTGTCCCGGTCGATAATCTCAAAAAGATTGCCATGGCTTCGGTCCTCAATGATGAGCCGGTCGTATTTGCCTGCGATGTCGGCCATGACCAGGACAGCGACGACGGGATTATGGCCGGCAATATTTACGATTATGGAACCGTGTTCGATATCGACCTGACCATGAGTAAGGAGGATATGGCTCGCTATTTCGAGAGTACTTCTAATCATATGATGGTTTTCCTCGGAGTCGATACGGCCGACGGCCAGCCGGTCAAATGGCTGGTCGAAAACAGCTGGGGTGATAAGAAGGGCAAAGACGGCTACTGGACCTTGTACAACGATTGGTTCGATAATTATGTTTACGGAATCATCGTGAAAAAAAAATATGTCCCCGAAGAAATCCTGAAAATATATGATCAAAAACCACTGGTTATTCCGCCGTGGGATCCAAACACTCAGATGCATCGGCTGGATTGATATGATTGCAGGTTGATAAGGGGCGCGGCCATTGCGCCCTATTTCCGTCCGTGCGGCTGATCAATAGAATTTATCCTAATCATCGTTTTTGTCTTTTGCATATTTTGCTTGTTTTATCAAAATCCTGACCTGCGCCTCTTGCTTTTTCGCCGGGAATAATATATAAATAACGCCTGTATATATGGCGTTTTGCTGGAGGAAGCTATGACCCTGACGTCTAAAAGAGCCGGGGATATTATGATTCCCATTCACCGGTATCCTAATGTTCTCCATACTGCCACCCTGCACCAGGCCGTAGAAATCATGGAACATGCCTCAATTGATATTGATGGGCGGAAATCCCTGCCTCGAGCCCTGCTGGTTTTCGACGAGGAATACCATCCGCTGGGAATTGTCCGACGCCGCGATATCCTGCGCGGTCTGGAACCGAAATTCATGCGAATTATGTCGGTCCCCCATCGCCGCAAACTGTTCGATATCGAGGGCGATCCCAACCTGGTCGAACTGGCCTATGGTAAGATCGCCAGCGGCATGAGGGAACAGGCCGAACACCCGGTCAGCGAGGTGATGCAACCAATTGTTTCGACCGTCGATATCAATGATCACCTGGCTAAAATTATCTTCAAGATGATTACCAAAGACCTCAACCTTCTGCCTGTTCTCGACCAACAGAAGGTGGTCGGTGTGGTCCGCAGTGTGGATGTGTTTAACGAGGTGGCGCATTTACTTGAGGACTGATGCTGTAAGGCGGGGGTCCTTCCATAATTGGAGAACCTATGTACAGAAAGTATCGTGACAGGGACGAACGCGGGGGGAGCGGCAAAGAACCATCATCGATGCCGCGCGATATTTACCTGGCCAGGGTAACCCGTAAGTTTGACTGGAAAAGGCTGTTCTTCATTTTTCTGGGGCTCTTTCTTTTCGCTATCGTCTATTTTTCTCCTGACTGGCCCGATGCCATAGATCCCAAAGGACAGCATTTCGTTTTAACTTACGAGGGTAAGGCGGCCTTGGGGCTGTTTTTCCTGGCCGCTGTCTGGTGGGTGTTCGAGGTTATCCCCATCGGCGTCACCGGGATCGCCATTGGCGTGATCCAGGCCCTTTTCCTGATCCGCGACACCCGGGTGGCTTTCACCGATTTTCTCGACCCCTCGGTTTGGTTTATTGTCGGCTCGGTGGTGATCGGGATGGCTTTTGCCCGAACCGGATTGACCAAACGCATGGCCTACAAAATGCTCCTGCTGGTCGGCGAAAAAACCAGTATGATCTATCTGGGATGCTTTATCATGACCGCCATGTTGACTCTGATTATGGCCCATACGGCCGTGGCCGCCGCTGTCTTTCCCCTCCTGATGGCCATTTATTCGCTCTACGATGAGGGTGATAAGCCAACCCAATTCGGCAAGGGGCTTTTTATCGGCATGGCTTTCGTGGCTGGGGCAGGAAGCGTTATCACTCTACTCGGAGCGGCCCGCGGGGCGGTCGCAATTGGCTTTTTCAAAAGTATTATCGGCCGCGAAATTACCTTCTTCGGCCTCTCGGAATACATGTTTCCGCTCGGCGCGGTCATGGTTATTCTGCTCTGGGGATTGATGATGATTATGTTCAAGCCGGAACAAAAAACTATCCCCGGCCTTCGCCAAAGAGTCGAAACCCTGAATAACAACCTGGGTGGAATCACTCGCCGGGAAATTCTGACCCTGGTGATTGTCTTCGCCACCATCGCCGTTATGAGTCTGCGCTCCTTTATCCCGTTTCTCGAGGATTTGAATAAAAGCGCCGTAATCCTGATCGCCACTCTCCTCTTTTTTCTTTTGAAAATCCTGACCATTGATGATCTGGAGGAAATTCCCTGGAATATCGTCCTGCTGTTCGGCGGGGCCATGAGTATCGGTTTCTGTCTCTGGCAAACCGGAGCCGCCAGCTGGATCGCTATCCAGTGGCTGGCGATTCTCAAGGATGCTCACTGGTTTATATTCGTCATGGGTATTTCGCTCTTTATCCTGATTATGACCAACCTGATTATGAATGTTGCCGCCATCGCCATCTCGCTCCCGGTGGCGCTGGTGATTGCACCCTATCTCGGAGTGGCCCCGGAAGTGGTCATGTTTTCGTCGCTGGCGGTGGCCGGGATGCCGTTCCTGCTTCTGGTTGGTGCCGCCCCTAATGCCATTGCCTATGAAAGCCGGCAGTTTACCAGCGGAACATTTTTCATGGCCGGAATCCCCGCCAGTCTTTTACTTTTGATTGTGCTGGGGCTTTTTGTCTGGATTATCTGGCCCTTGATGGGTATGCCGGTTACCATCGATAATCGAGCCCCTGAAATCCTTACCATATCCGATCAGACAATCATGATCGGGGAAAAATTCCTCGATATCCCGCTCGATTCATTTATCAGCGATGATAAACCAATTGAAGAAATCAATTGGAGTTTCTCCGGCAATGAAAATCTCATGGTCCGGATCGAACAACGGGTGATGAACATTGACATTCCCGTCACCGGCTGGACCGGGACCGAAGCAATTTGGCTGAAAGCCTGTGATGCTTCCGGATTGTGTGATTCCGCCGCTGTCAAATACACTGTCCTGGCGCCATAGAGCATCCTGAAGCGGATCGGACAGGTCCGCCTTGGTATATATCGACTCAATCCCCCGGAACTCAGCGGACCTATTAATCTTCTTGACATTTCCGCAGTTATGCGCATTCTATACCATAAAAACAGCCACTTGCGGCCGTTTGAAGCAGTTTAAAAGCGGAAAAGAACATGTTTTCTCGAAAAAGCCGGCCGCCGGAAATAGTCCGGAACAGACCATCAGCCAGATCGGCCAAGGATTTTATTTTCCTCTCACACCAGATTCTCCAGCTGGCCGATCGCAGACTACGCCGTTCCGATTTTATGAGAAAAATAGCTTCTCTGCTGGTTAATTTTTCGGAGTGCGATGAGCTGGAAATTAGGCTGGGGCAGAACAATGATATGTTGCATTGTATATGCGGCCGGAATATCGATGAGACCTTTCATCTGGAGACGCGCCCCTGCCTGAAAACGGCCGACAGAGTTTGTCTGCCCTGTTTGACCGGCGACCATACGACTGAAATAATCTGTCAGAAAGCGGCGGATATTTCCTTGGTGCCATCTCCCCCGCTGGTTGCCAATAAGGGAAGTCTGTGTATTAATTTCGCGGGAGAAAGTATCAGAATTCCCGTCAGGGGACAAGATTCGATTGAAATAAAAAGCGAACTCTTTCCCGGTTTTCAATCGACAGCGTTGATGCCCTTTGAAACTGATGATGGCAAAAAGGGATTGTTGATCTTAAAAGCGCGGCCAATCGATTATTTTACTTACGAACTGGTCGAAGCCTATGAGGAAATCAGTCACATCCTCGGGATGACTATAAGCTACCGGAGTACCCGGGTCGCCCTGCGCGAACGGGTCAAGGAACTGACCTGCCTGTACCGGATTGCCCGGGCCGCGGCCAATCCGGACCGATCGATTGACGATATTCTAAGGGAAGGCGTTCAACTCCTGCCGCCGGGCTGGCTTCATCCGGAAATAGCGGCGGCCCAGATCGAACTGGATGGACGCCGTTATGCCACCATCAGTTTCGACCGTTGTGTTCAGAAAATCGGTGCCGATATCATTTCCCTTGAAGTTCGCCGCGGCCGGGTCGAAGTGGGTTATGTCAAAATCATGCCCGAACTTGATGAAGGAGCGTTTCTTCGCGAAGAACGGGACTTGATCGATGCTGTCGCCGCCGAAATCGCCATGATTATCGAACGGCGCCAGGCCGAGGAAGATAAGATCAATCTCCAGGAGCAGTTGCGGCATGCCGACCGGCTGGCAACCATTGGCCAACTGGCGGCCGGAGTGGCCCATGAGCTGAACGAGCCGCTGGGCAGTATCCTGGGATTCGCCCAGCTGGCCAGAAAGGACCCGGAAACACCTGCCCAGGTGGGTCAGGATTTGGAAAAAATCGAGGCGGCCTCACTCCATGCCCGCGAGATTGTCAAAAAATTGATGCTATTTGCCCGACAGGCTCCGGCTCAAAAAGAATCGACCAACCTCAATCGGATTATCAAAGACAGCCTGTTTCTTCTGGAATCCCGTTGCGCTAAAGCCGGAATTATCCTGACTCAGATATATTACTCGGATTTGCCGGATATTCGGGCCGATGCCGGGCAGATATCCCAGGTTTTGGTTAACCTGGTCGTCAATGCCATCCAAGCCATGCCCCGGGGCGGTAATCTGACCATCGAAACCGATCTTAAAGATGACCAGGCACTATTGATAGTTGCCGATACCGGTCACGGTATCGACAAAAAGGTTATTGATAAAATTTTCCTGCCCTTTTACACCACCAAGGATATCAACGAGGGAACCGGATTGGGGCTGGCGGTGGTTCAGGGAATAGTGGTGGGCCACGGAGGCTCTATCGGGGTCGATAGCGAGCCGGGAAAGGGAGCCCGTTTCGAGGTCTGTCTGCCGCTGGTTAACGGCAACCATTTTACCGGTAATGGAGAAATCGAGCATGACTAAAGATAAACCATCAATTCTGGTGGTCGACGATGCTGTGGATACTCTCGAAATTCTTCAGCGAAACCTGTCATCGCAGGGTTACCAGGTATTTACCGCCACAGGGGTCATGGAGGCCATCCAGTTTTTAAAAGGCACCCCGGTCGATCTGGTTATCACCGACCTGAAAATGCCGAAAGTCAGCGGCCTTGATCTTATACGGCATGTCCGTGAAAATATTCGCGATACCGAGGTGATGATGATTACCGGCCATGCCACGGTCACCGGAGCAGTCAAGGCGGTTAAAAGCGGAGCCGAGGAATACCTGCCCAAACCGTTTACGGACGAGGAATTATTCACGGCGGTGCGGCGGGTTCTCGATAAACTCAAAGCCCAGCGCATTGCCCGGTCAAGGACCACCGCCAAATCCGGCTCCCGCTATGGTATTATTGGGGAATCGCCGATTCTTCAGGATGTTTTCCGGTCGATTGCCAAAGCGGCTATGACCTCGGCCACGGTTTTAATTACCGGGGAAAGCGGAACCGGAAAGGAACTGGTGGCCAGGGCTATTCATTACAGCAGTCCCCGGGCTTCGGCTCCCATGGTGCCGGTTAATTGCGGTGGTATTCCTGAGGGTCTTCTGGAAAGCGAGCTATTCGGTTATGTCAAAGGGGCCTTTACCGGGGCCACTGAATCGCGCGCCGGGTATTTTCAGACCGCCGAAGGCGGCACCATCTTTTTTGACGAAATCAGCGAGACCGGCCTGCCGATGCAGGTTAAACTGCTTCGGGTATTACAGGATAAGGAGGTCTGCATGGTTGGGGCCAGCCGAACCAGAAAAGTCGATGTCCGGATTCTGGCCGCCACCAATAAAGACCTTCGCAACCTTGTCAACAAAGGTTCCTTCCGTGAAGATCTGTTTTTTCGTCTCAGTGTTATCACTATCGCGGTGCCCCCATTACGTGAGCGGGGTGATGATATTTTTCTCCTGATCAATCACTTCACCCGCAAATTCGCCGAGGAATTCGGCAAACCAACCCCCAGATTTTCCGATGAAACACTGGATATTCTGAAAAACTACTACTGGCCCGGCAATGTTCGCGAACTGGAGAACGTTATCCAGCGGCTGGTGGTTATGACCGATGATGATGTTATCAATGTCCCCGACCTGCCGGCCTTGATGCGATTCTCCATTATCCGCGAGGCGGGGCTTGATCGATCTCTGGCAGAGATTGAAGCCGAATACATCCATAATGTCCTGGCCGGAGTTGATGGCAATAAAACCAGGGCCGCCGAAATATTGGGGATCGATCGCAAGACACTCCGCAAAAAATTGGAGGGATTCAAAGACAAACCCTCCTGAGTATTTGACCGGGGAATATTTCCCCGGCGGGACGATTATCCTCAGATATATGAGGCCGGTTTTACCGGTAGCATTTCGAGAAATACGCAGTATTTTTCATTCAATCATTATAATCTATTGTCTATCAATAAAATAAACGCGCTGTACAACGGGCGGGAAACAGCAAAAAACATCCCTGGTATATATCAAATGTTTGGCACGCTTATTGTTATATAATTGGTCAAATATTAAACAGGTAATCAGGGAGATTTATCTTAATTAAAAGCGCTTTTAAAGGAGGGACCAGCCTTTTCTTCCCCATTTAAACTCCTTGCTATTCTTGATGGAGGGAGAACAGGTCGAGTCTCTCGTTTAAAAGCGCTTTGTAATTAAGAAGCGCCGCCGGAAAGAATCTGTCAAGCTAATTTTATTCCAGAGTCTTCCGGTACAAACAAATTCAAGTAAGAAATTCTCCCTGATTTCACCGGTCACGCAATTTAGAGTTTTGTGCCGTGCCATGTCATGATTGACGATAAATCTTCATCGCCAGATCAAAAGAATGATGGCCATCGCGGTCATTCCCAAAACACAGCCAAATCCTCAAACAACAATCATTCACCACAAAAACCATTCAAGGGGCTCTGTGTCAGTTGTGCCATTCGAGATACCTGCACCCGGCCCAGGCCCGATGATGGAGTCTGGCATTGTGAGTATTACCGCTGATTTCAAACCATTTTGTCAATGTATAGATGATTCAACTGTACGGAAGGTTAAGCCATATGGATCATGTCGAAATTTCGGGTATCCTGAAAAAACATGAAAACGAAAGGGAGGGTATTATCGCCATTCTGGGTGATATACAGTCGAAATACGGCTATCTTCCCGAGGAAGCGCTGAGAGAGGTGTCGCTGAAAACCAGGCGGTCCCTGGTCGATATTTACGGAGTGGCTACTTTTTATAAGGCTTTCAGCCTGAAGCCGCGCGGTAAACATTTGATCTCGGCCTGCCTGGGAACGGCCTGCCATGTTCGGGGCGGTCCCTCTATCGCCCGTGAAATCGAAAATCAACTGGGTATCAGAGCCGGTCAGACTACCGACGATCGTGAATTCACCTTCGAAACCGTCAACTGCCTGGGTGCCTGTGCCATCGGGCCGGTGGTCGTAGTCGATGGACATTATTTCTCCAATGTCAAAACCTCAATGGTCAAAGGCATTCTGGATAAAGCCCGTCGGGGATTGGACCGAATCGAGGTCGAGACCGATGAACGGGTCTTCCCGCTCGATGTCAGCTGTGCCCATTGTAACCATAGCCTGCTTGATCCCAGGCATCGGATTGACGGTCACCCTCCAATCCGGGTAACCATTTCATTCGGCAATAATCATGGCCGACTGGCCCTGTCGAGCGTCTACGGCAGTTATAATGTCGAAGCCGAATTCGAGATTCCCCCCGACACCATCGTTCAAATGTTCTGCCCCCATTGCCATGCGGAATTGACCGGCGGCGCCCGGTGCGGCGAATGCGGAGCGCCGATGGTCCCAATGATTGTCCGCGGCGGCGGGGTGGTGCAAATTTGTTCGCGGCGCGGGTGCCATGGTCATATGCTTGACCTGCGCGGCGCCGGAATCGAATAATGCGGTGAGATATGAGGAGTAATGACAAATGAGAAAACTAAAAACGGTTCAGGAATTGATTGATTTCCGCCGCCGCATTATCAGCGATAATGAAATCCAAGAGGTTAAACCGACCTTGGTTATCAGTGCCGATACCGGGGCCCAGGCCAGCGGAGTCAATGATATTATCCGAATTGTAAAAAGATATATCCTGGAAAGAAGCCTCAGAGAACGGATTAATCTGAAAATAACCGGATGTCACGGCTTCTGTGAAATGAATCCCTATATCGTGGTCGAACCCTACGGCCATTTCTATCCCAAACTGAAAATGGAAGATATCCCCAAAGTTATCGATGCCGCGCTGGGCGGTTATGTCGCTCAGGCAGTGATTTATAGGGATGTCAACGGAACAGCGATTGAAAAGAAACAGGATATTCCTTTTTTCCGACGGCAAACCCGGAATATTCTTGGCAAAAATGAAAAAATCGATCCTATCCGGATTTTCGATTATATCGAAAACGGCGGCTATAAAGCCCTTGAAAAAGTAATCCTAAAGAATGATCCCGAATGGGTCGTCAATGAGGTGATCGCTTCGGGTTTGAGAGGCCGCGGCGGAGCCGGTTTCCCGACCGGGAGGAAATGGCAGTTTGCCCGGGCTTCCGGCCGCAAAGGCGAAGAAAAATACATTATCTGTAATGCCGATGAGGGCGATCCCGGGGCCTATATGGATCGGGCTGTTCTCGAGGGAAATCCTCATGCCATAATTGAGGGTATGATTATCGCGGCCCTGGCCATTGGGGCCACCAAGGGTTACATTTATGTCCGCAGCGAATACCCGCTGGCCATCAAGCATTGCCTGATCGGGCTACGACAGGCCCGGGAAATGGGCCTGCTTGGAGACAATGTCCTCGGATGCGGAATCAAGTTCGATATCAAGATTTTCCGTGGCGCCGGGGCTTTTGTCTGCGGCGAGGAAACGGCCCTGATTCGATCTATTGAAGGGCATATGGGTGAACCCCGCCAGCGGCCACCCTACCCGATCGCCAAAGGTCTCTGGGGACATCCAACCTGTATCAACAATGTTGAAACGCTGGCCAATATCCCCGATGTCATTAACAAGGGCGCGGCCGAGTACGCCAAAGTGGGTGTTCCGGGCAATACCGGGACCAAGATTTTCTCGCTGGTCGGAAAAATCAGGAATACCGGTCTGGTCGAGGTCCCTCTGGGAATTACCATCGGCGAAGTGGTTTATGATATCGGCGGCGGCGCCTCCGGGGGCGGCAAAATAAAGGCCGTTCAGACCGGCGGCCCCTCCGGCGGCTGTATCCCCGCCCGCATGTTCGATCTGCCGATCGACTATGATAATCTGGCCAGGGCCGGTTCGATTATGGGCTCCGGCGGCATGATTGTCATGGATGATAATACCTGCATGGTTGATGTCGCCAAATATTTCATGGGCTTCCTGAAAGATGAATCCTGCGGCAAATGTTACACCTGCCGCAAGGGCACGCAACGGATGTACGAGATTCTCGATGATATCACGCGCGGGGTGGCCACTATGGAACATCTTGATCTGCTCGAGGAACTGGCGGTGGTCGTCCGGGATACTTCCATGTGCGGCCTGGGTCAATCGGCGGCCAACCCGGTCCTCAGCACCCTTAAATATTTCCGCCATGAATATGAGGAGCATATCAGGGAGAAAAAGTGTTCGGCCTTCGTCTGTCATGACCTGGTCGGCGCTCCGTGCCAGTCGGCCTGTCCCTTGGGAACAGAGGCCTGGCGCTATGTGGCTTATATCGCCGGAGGTGAATATGAAAAGGCCTACACGGTTATCCGCGAAGCCAACCCCTTCCCGTCAGTTTGCGCCCGCGTCTGTCATCATCCGTGCGAGTCGCGATGCAAAGCGGGGACTTCGGGAGGCGATCCGATTGCCATTCGCTCGCTAAAACGTTTTATCACCGACCGGATCGAGCCTTCGACCTATATCCCGATCCGCGAGGTATGGACCGACGGTGAACCGCCACGGGTAGCTATCATCGGTTCCGGACCGGCGGGGCTGACAACGGCCCACTATCTGTCGCTTCGCGGTTGCAGGGTGACCGTGTTCGAAGCCGAGGATTGTCCCGGCGGCATGTTAACCTGCGCCATCCCGGCTTACAGGCTTCCCCGCGAGACTATCCAGAAAGAGATCGATTCTCTTCTGGACGACAATATCGAGGTTATCTGCAACCGGCCGCTTGGTGCCAAACTCACCGTGGATGGCTTATTCAAAGATGGTTTCAAGGCAGTCCTTCTGGCTATGGGAGCTCACAAGAGTAAGCCTCTAAAAATCGAGAACGAGGATGCCGAAGGAGTTTATCCCTCGATAGAATTCCTGAAATCATTCAATTTGAAAAATCAACAGAAAGCCAAAGGCCGGGTCGGGATTATCGGCGGCGGGAACTCCGCTTTCGATGCCGCCCGCATGGCTCTTCGCCAGAAAGAGGTTTCCGGCGTGACGATTTTCTATCGCCGGACCCGGAATGAAATGCCGTCCTTCGAAGAGGAAATCGAAGCGGCCGAACAGGAAGGAATCAAAATCGAGACTCTGGTCACGCCGGTTCGGATTGTCAAGAAAAACGGTCACGTGGCCTCGCTGGTCTGCCTCCGCAATCGGCTGGGCGATCTTGACAGCAGCGGCCGGCGGCGGCCGCTTCCGGTCGAAGGCTCGGAATTCAGCGTTGATCTGGACACTCTGGTGGTGGCTATCGGCGAGGATTCCGGAACCGATTGTATCGCCCCGGCGCACTCCAGCGGTATTGAAACAACCGAATGGGACACTGTCAAGGTTGACCGGGAAACGCTTCTGACCAACCGCCCCGGGGTGTTCGCCGCCGGCGATGTGGTCACCGGCCCGAACACCGTGGTCGATTCTATCGCGGCCGGAAAACGGGCGGCTATCATGATCGAGCGGTACCTGAAAGGTCAAGAACTGAAACAGGCCCATCGGCCCAATCTTCCCCGTGTCTACGTCGAACCGGTCAAAATAGAACCTGAAGAAATACAGCAAATGAAACGGGCGGAAACTCCGCGCGCTTCGGTTGAGTGGCGGAAACGCAATTTCGCCGAGGTCGAGGAATCCCTTTCGACGGGCGAAGCCCGGCGCGAAGCCTGTCGATGCCTGCGTTGTGATCTGGAATTCACCCGCGCGGTAAAAAACGAAAAGGAGGCAGCGGCGGTGGTCTCAGGAGGTAAAACAGTATGATTAATTTAACCATAAACGGAGTCAAGCTCGCCGTCGAAGAGGGCACCACCCTGCTCGAGGCGGCCCAGTTTCTGGGTTTCCCTATTCCGACTCTCTGCCATATGGAAGGATTGACGCCCTACGGTGCCTGCCGCCTCTGCGTGGTGGAAATAGGTGATCCGCCCAACTCGCGGCTGGTGACATCATGTACTTATCCGGCCCAGGAGGGTCTTAAGGTCCGAACCGCATCGACGCGCGTTGTTAAAGCCCGCCGGATGATTCTGGAACTTCTGCTGGCCTCCTGCCCGCAGTCCAAGACCATTCAGGATCTGGCCTCGGCCCACGCAATCAAACAACAGCGTTTTCGCCAGGAGTATGAGGATTGCATCCTTTGCGGGCGATGCGTGAGGATGTGTCAGGAACAAATGATGGCCGGTGCCATCGGCTTCCGGGGTCGCGGGGAAAACCGTTCCCTGGGAACGCCGTTCGACATCAAATCCGATGTCTGCCGGTTGTGCGGTGGATGTATCTATGTCTGCCCGGCCTGCGAACTCCGGTGCACCTTCACCGAACCGGAAAAAGCCATTTGCGGCGGTTGCGCTAACCTGGCCCCGCCTTGCCTGGAAAAAGAGAAATTTGACGACATGATGTGCTATATGAAACCGTGTGTCGCTTGTGAAATAAGAAAAGATTGAAAATAAAAGAGCCAAAGTATAGAGGAGAAAAAGCAATGTCATTTACGCGTGTGAATGCTTCGGCGGCAACCCTGACCAAAAACAGAACCGAGGATTCGGTTGTCCCCAATTCCGGCATGTGTGTTACCTGCGTGGACGGGTGTATCGGGATGTGTGAAATCGGTAAATCGGCCTATCGCGGTCATGAAGTTATCTACCCCCAGCCATTCGGCGTTATCACTACCGCCGGGGAGAAAAATTACCCGGTTGATTATTCTCATTTCAATATCATGGGAACCGCCGTCGGCGCTCATGGTATCGAAGAGGACAGCGATAAGGCCATTTTCCCCAATGTCAAGCTTGAGGTTATGATCGGGCACGATAAGGGCGTCAAATTCCGTTTACCCTGGATCATCCCCGGAATCGGATCAACCGATGTGGCCAAAAATAACTGGGAAGGTCTGGCCATCGGGTCCGCCCTGGCAGGAACCGGTCTGACAATCGGCGAGAATGTCGTCGGTATGGACCCGGAATCAAAATTCAACGGCAACGGCCGCGTAATCGATACGGTCGATCTTAAACGCCGGGTTAAATTGTACCAGGATCATCAGCGCGACGGCTACGGGGCCACTATCGTTCAGGCCAATATCGAGGATACCCGCCTGGGTACCCAGGAATACGCCATCGAGAAATTGGGTGTCCATTGTGTCGAATTAAAATGGGGCCAGGGCGCCAAAAATATCGGCGGCGAAGTCAAGATCAAGGACCTCAAAAAAGCCCAACTGCTTTATCAGCGCGGCTATGTGGTCCTGCCCAATCCGACCAATCCCGAAGTCATTCAGGCCTTTGAGAATGGCGCTTTTAAGGAGTTCGAGCGTCACTCCCGGGTCGGCATGGTGACCGAGGAATCTTTTGCCCAGCGGGTGGGTGAACTTCGGGCCGCCGGCGCCAAGTATGTTTTCCTGAAAACCGGCGCGTACCGTCCCTCGGATCTGGCCCGGGCCATAAAGTTCGCCTCGAAATACAACATCGACCTGCTCACCGTGGACGGTGCCGGGGGCGGAACCGGAATGAGCCCGTGGCGCATGATGAATGAATGGGGTATCCCGCCAGTGGAACTTCACTCGATGCTTTACGAATATACCAAAAGGCTCCACGACCGTGGCGAATATGTCCCGCCGCTGGTTCTGGCCGGTGGGTTCACGTTCGAGGATCAGATTTTCAAGGGCCTCGCCCTGGGCGCTCCGTTCGTAAAAATGATCGGTATGGCGCGTTCGCCGATTGCCGCCGCCATGGTCGGCAAAACCATCGGCAATGCTATCAATGCCCATCAACTCCCGGTTTACGTGGAACGGTTCGGAAGCACCATCGACGAGATTTTCGTCACCGCCGCCGATCTTCGTCATGAACTGGGTAACAATGAATTCGCGAAAATCCCGGCCGGTGCGATCGGTCTTTATACCTACTATGAACGCCTGGCCCAGGGTCTTCGCCAGTTGATGGCCGGAGCCCGGAAATTCTCGCTGGAACATATGACCCGCGACGATCTCTGCGCTCTTACCAAAGAGGCCGCCGAAAGAAGCGGGATTACCTACGTTATGGATGTTGACAGGGCCGAGGCGGTCAGTATCCTCGATGCCGATTAATCTTTCCGCCTTCTGATTTCTGAAGGCTGTTGATTTATGCGGGGCGGGTGAAGAATTCTTCACCCGCTCTTTTTTATGCCGACCCCGCCCGATTCAATCGTATTAATACCGTCCGATGGAACTTAGACGTTGATTTTAAGGCCCGGTTTGCTTAACATCTATGCATCGGATTCGATTATTATACCGCGACTGGAGGTTTCGTATGGGAATAGATTATTACGGTGTCCGCCTGGGAAAACTGGAAGAATGGATGAAAAGGTTTCCCCCGCGTTACCCGGAAAAATACGATAAGACACACTTCTGTACCGAGTTGAAAAATGTCCCCGATGGAACCGACAATGTTTCCACGGCCGGGCGGATTATCGCCTTTCGGGTGATGGGTAAACTGACTTTTGCCCATATCCAGGATCACACCGGAAAAGTCCAGTTCGCTCTCAATGCCAGAAATATCGAGGCCGACCTGTATAAATTCCTGGTCAAGCATCTCGACGTCGGCGATTATATCGGGATCAAGGGGGTGATGTTTACCACCCAAAAAGGCGAACGAACCCTCAATGTCAAAGAATGCCGCCTGCTGGCTAAGGCCCTGCGCTCGCTTCCGGAAAAATGGCACGGTTTGATAGATCGGGAACAGCAGGCCCGCCAGCGTTATCTCGACCTGATCTCCAATCGCGAAACCATGGAACGGTTCGCCAAACGAAATGAGATTCTCCGGTTCATGCGCCGTTATCTCGATGAGCATGGTTTTTTCGAAGTGGAAACCCCTATTCTGCAGGTGGCCTCCTCCGGTGCCTCGGCCCGACCCTTTGTCACCCATCATAACGCTCTTGATCTCCCGCTGTACCTGCGAATCGCCCCGGAGACTTATCTCAAACGGTTGATGGTCGGCGGTTATGAGCGAGTGTACGAAATCGGGAAGTGTTTCCGCAACGAGGGTATCGACCCATCGCACCTCCAGGAATTCACTATGCTGGAATATTACGTCGCCTACTGGAATTACCGTGATAACATGAAATTCATCCGGGAAATGATCCAGGCGATGGTCAAACAGACTACCGGGTCGCTCGAAATAGAATACCAGGGCGAAAAGATCGATTTCTCCGGTGAATGGCAGGAAATTACCTACCGCGATCTGGTCCTTCGCGATACCGGAATCGACCTGGATACTATTACAACCCTGGAGCAATTGAAAGAGGAAGTTAAAAAGCGAAATCTCGATATCGAACTGGACAAACATGTCGGCCAGGGATCGCTGATCGATTCGCTGTATAAAAAATACAGCCGCCCCAAATTAATCCAGCCTACCTTCCTGACCATGCATCCCAGCATCCTGGTCCCGCTGGCCCGCCAAACGGATGATAATCCGGACCGGCTGGATATGTTCCAGGTGGTGATAAATTCATGGGAGCTGGTTAAAGCCTATTCGGAGTTGGTCGACCCGATCGAGCAAAAGAACCGCCTGCTCGATCAAAAGGAACTGGCCGCCCGGGGCGATGATGAAGCGATGATGCTCGAGGAAGATTATATAATCTGCATGGAATACGGGATGCCGCCGATGTCCGGCCTGGGACTGGGTATTGACCGGATGGTGGCGCTTTTGACCGACAGTAAGAACATCCGCGATGTCATCTACTTCCCGTCACTCAAACCGATCGAACAATCGGAAATCGAACTGGAAGAAAAGGAATCCGAACCGGGCGGTAATTGAACCGGAGATTCCGGAAATAAAAAAGGCCCCGCCATTACGGAGCCTTTTTTATTTCCGAGAAATTCATAACTACATGATTTCCACTACTTCCACATCAAACAACAGCGTCTTCCCGGCCATCGGATGGTTGGCATCGATCGTCACCGAATCGGCCATGACTTCTTTGACCGTCACGGTCATAACCCGTCCGTCGGGCTGCTGCGATTGAAGTTGCTGGCCCGCGACCAGATTCATATCCGGGGGGAATTGGCTTTTGGGTATCGTGGCAATCAGGTCGGATCGAACCTGACCATAGGCTTCATCAGGGGTAATGGTGATGGTTTTGGTTTCGCCGACCGCCATTCCCAGCAGGCCGATTTCGAATCCGGGGATAATATCGCCGCTACCAATCGTTACCTCAAGCGGTTCGCGGTCCCGTGAGGAATCGAATTCCTCACCGTCTTCGAACCGGCCGGTGTAATTCACTTTGACTTTGTCGCCGTCTTTAACCCGTCGCTGACTGCTGCAACCTCCGAAAGCCAGAATCGCAATCAGTAAAAACAATAATCCTTTCGTCGCCGATTTCATAAGAAACCTCCAAATTATGTCCTGTCCGTATCTATTCTTAATCGGTACCAGTCAGGCCGTTCGGGCTGGAGTGGTCTGTCGGGAAGATTCAGAATAAATGTGCGAATTCCTGTGATCCTTTCACGTTTTCGCCGTCATAATCTTTTGACGGTCGGAAGGGTCGGCCCGGAAACCCTTATCCATCATGTCGGCCAACAATAATCATAATCCATGCCAATGTCAAGCCCGAAGGTCATTTCGGACATCCCGATAAAGCCGTTGATCTTCCCGGGCAAAAATGGTTTGCATAATTCCCGAAAATTGATTACTTTATTCCCATAAGTTTTATAATTACTTTGATTTACAAGCCGTACCGGTCTTTCCGAAATAGGGGATGGAAATTTTTATGACCAGATTTGCGGGGACCATATTTATCGTGGGATTATGTCTGGCCGCACAGTCCCTTGGGGCCGACGACCAGGTTTATCCCGCCGGATCAAATTTTAACAGCGATTATTCGCTTTCCGCTGATATTATAACGTCTGCCGATACTCTGACAATCAACCGGTATCTGGTCAACAATGAGAATTTTGAGTTATTGGGATTATACTTTTCCGACAATCTGCCAACCGAATTCGTAATCACCGAATACGCGGTGACAATAAACGGCAATCCGGTAGAAATTGTTTTTGAGGAAATGGTCGATTCCGTCTATTCCGAATACAAGACCTGTTACTGGGTGATCACTGATCCGGATGGCACGATTACCAATGATATCAATCCGGGCGACAGCCTTGATCTGGAATTGTCACTGGTATGCAACACCGCCGGTCAGTATGCTCTGCCGTTGCATACCACCGTTTTATTCGGTAATGATAACGGCTATTTCTGTGTTGGAGATTCTCTTAATGTTGAAGTTATATATCCCCCCACTTGCGGCGATGCCGATGGTAGCGGCGCTTTGAATATCCTCGATGTTACTTTTCTGGTCAACTATCTATACAAGAACGGCGAGGCCCCATCGCCGATCGAATCGGGCGATGAAGACGGCAACGGAGTCATAAATATTCTTGATGTTACCTACCTGATAAAGTACCTTTACAAGGATGGCGATCCGCCTGTCTGCCCATAATAGTTTCTATCTATTAAATATTTCACCGAAAAACTGCTTCATGGCTTGCCAGGAACGCCGATCGGCCGAGGCATTATAAGCCGTTCCTCGCGAAGGATCATCTCCCGCCCCGGGATTGGTGAAGCTGTGAACCGCTCCCCCATAAAATATCATCTGCCAATCCACTCCTGCCTGTCTCATTTCAGCCTGAAAGGCGGTTACCTGTTCGGCCGGGACATAGGGATCATCGGCGCCATGCAAAACCAGCACCTTACAGCGGATGTTGCGGGCATCGTCAGGATTCGGCGTATCCAGGTTACCATGGAAACTGACCACTCCGGAAACGGCCGCGCCCGACCGGGCCAGTTCCAGAACCGCCCCGCCGCCGAAGCAGTAACCGATAGCCGCAACCTGCATGGAATCGACCAACTTTTGTTTTTTGAGAAAATCAACTCCGGCTTTTATCCGCTCCCGCATCAATTGCCGATCACTGCGATATATTTTGGCCTGGGCCGCGGCCTCTTCGCTATTTAGCGGCCGGATTCCTTTGCCATAAATATCAACCGCCAGAGCCACATATCCCATTCCGGCCAGTTTTTCGGTTCTCATCTTGGTATAATCATTGATACCGGTCCATTCATGGACCACCGCCACGCCCGGTCGTTTCCCGGTTATTGCTTTATCATAGGCCAGATAGCCTTCCAGAACCGTATTGCCCTGGCGATATTCAATGGTTTCCGTGACAATTTCCGCCCCGGCAACACTCCCGAAAAATACCAGTAATAACATAAACAGAATAATTTTCATAATATCTCCTTGATTGATTCGACCCCTGAATTCTATTCTCAAGATTAATACGGCGGAGAACATCAATTCATTGAACCAACGGCTAAATTTCAATAATATTGATTTTCGTCTAACTTAATGGTTAAGAATGTTGTATAATTCAGCAAATTGATTAAATTCCAACCGGATATTATTTATGAAACCAGGCCGACTTCTCAAATTTTTTTTAATAACGCTTTTCTTACTTCTGGCGGCGCAGAGTATTTTATGGGCTCAGACTCCCCGGACTCTGAAAATGGCCCGATTCATGGCCCATAAAGAAAACAAACTGATCCTGATGGAATTCTATCGGGAGGATTGCGAATACTGCGAAAAGGCCAACCAGGAGGCCGGACAGAATCCTCAGATGAAACAGACTCTGGCAAAAGTGATGCATCTGCCGCTCGATGTTCTAAGAGATGAAGGCGGCGAATTGGCCAGGCAGTATAATGTCGGAACGACCTATCCGGTTTTTATTCTGGTGAATATCGATGGTGATGTCATCAGCCGCTGGATCGGCTACAACGGCCCGCATCGTTTCATCACCACCCTCAACAAGGCCCTGGCCGACCCGATCACCATCAATCAAAGAGCCGCCCGTTTTGAGAAAAACCCCGATTATGCCGAGGCTCTGTACCTGGCCGGGTACAATTCCGAAATCGGGGAATACCTCAAAGCGGTTGATTATTACCGGCGGGCCGGGCAGTTGGGCGAAAAGAAAAAGGATTTTTCTTTTGATATTTTCAAAAACTATGCCAATGCCGCCTGGAAAGATTCCATCCCGTTCGATCAGGTCCTGCCTTCGGCCGATTCCGTCCTGGTATCGGGTAATATCTCTGGCAATGATAAAATAATGGCTATCAAAATCCTGGGGCGGCTGGCCCGTGATAAAAATACGACCGATTGGTTGATTCCCTACCTCCAGAAAGGGCTTGATCTGACCAGAGCTACCCAAACCGAGGAATCGATTGCGGCCTACGATCTTTTCCGGGGGGATCAGGCGCTTTATGCCCGGCATGACACCGCCGGGGCGATTGTCATCCAGCAAACTTCCCTGGGACCGGACTGGCAGAAAGATCCCGAAAAATATTTCGCCTTTGCCAGGTGGTGCCTGGAGCGAAAAATCCATCTCGACGAGGCCGAGACATATGCCCGTCAGGCCCTGCAACGAGCCACCGGAGACAGATTTCGGGCTATGATTATGGCCACTATCGGGCAAATTTGCGAGGCCCGGGGTAATAGCGATCAGGCCGAGGCAATGTATAAGGCGGCTGTCGAGACCGACCCGACCACCCGGTATTTCAAAACCCTTCTGGAAAATATTCAGGAGGAATAAGGCGGTTTTCCGGTAGTTTTAACCAAATCCAAGCATAACTCTTATTTCGACCTAATTTAATTAACGATATTGGTTCCAACTTTGAAATAGAGTCCGGGTTTTCACCCGGTAAAAGAGGAGGAGATGGCCTCCTCTTTTTTTGTTGCACCCTTTTATCAGGATTTTGTACTTTTCGGGAAAGACAATTACCCGATGCCGGCTATCCCGAACTTAAGACATGACAGCTTTGCGGTTATGGCATAAACTCGGCTAAACGGAGGTTACCATCATGAAGAATATATTATTCGTGCTATGTATTATCCTGATTTTGATTACCCCGGAAGTCCGGCCGCAGCATGAAGCAGCCGAACCGGCCACCGAGGTCACGCGTCTCAATGATAATCTCTTCCGGATAACCTGTATCGGCGCTTTCCGTATCAATGTTACCGCCTTAACCGGTAATGAGGGCATCCTGCTGGTGGAATCCGGCCTGAGAAACACCACCGAGGTTCTCAAAGAATCCCTGGCCAAAATCAGTGACGGCGAGGTGAAATACATTATCAATACCCACATGCATGCCGATCATACCGGCGGCAACCGGAATTTCCCCGATGACATAATCATCGTCGCCCATGATAAAGCGCGCCTGAGGATCGGCGGCCAGTTTTATCATCTCCCGCCCTACCTGACCGAGGGCCTGCCGGAAATCACCTTCAGTGATACCATGACCATCTATTTCAATGACCAGACCCTGAAACTAATTTATTTCCCCGACAATCACACCGATGGCGATATAATCGTTTACCTGCCGGACTACAAAACAATCTGCATGGGCGACCTGTTTTTCGCCGAGGGTTTCCCCTATATCGACATTACCTCAGGCGGGAATGTGGTCAATTATACCCGGACCATTGACCGGATCGCGGCCATGATGCCCGATGATGCCATATATATTCCGGGGCATGGCGGCAATTTCACCAAAAACGAACTGCTCCAGTACAACGACACTCTCAAGGAAAGCATCCGGGTGATTCGGAGTGAAATGGCCCGGGGCCGCACCGCCGAACAGATGATTGTCGATTCGGTTCTGAGCCGATGGTCCGACTGGAATAAATATCCATTTGTGTCCAATGATCAGTGGCTTCAAACGGTTTACGAAAGTCTTCACCGTGATGCCACTCCCGGCTACACCTCCATCTGCGACCCGGTCAGCCGGGCGCTGGTGGAAAAAGGTATCGATGAAGCCGTCAGGGTTTATCGTTATCTCAGCCGCAATTATCCCGGTCGCTATGACTTCGAGGAAAATCAGCTGAATATTCTGGGTTATCAGCTTCTTCGGCGCGGGATGATCGATGAGGCTATTGCCGTTTTCGAGCTTAATATCGAGGCCTACCCCGAATCGGCCAATGTTTACGACAGCATGGGCGAGGCGTTTCTGGCTAAAGGTGACACCACTCGGGCTATTGAAAATTACGAAAAATCCCTGGAATTGAATCCCGAAAACGAAAACGCCGTGCAACTGCTGGAGCAAATTCAGGGTGAATAATTACCCGGTTTAAGACCGCAAAAGCCGTAATCTCATTCCGATATTGACAAAAATCGAAATCAGATTATATTTTATATGATAACCATGGGGTTATCGAAATCCGCCGCCCTGATACTCATCGCCGGAACCGCCAAACCAGTGACCCTGGGGGTGACATATGCGCAACTGCTTAGCGAAGTTCTTTCTACCTGTATTAATTATCATCTTATCCGCCAGCGCCTTTTCATTCGAACCGCTTTTCGACAGCCGGATCGATTATGACATCGGCACTGCGGCTCCCCGCGATGCCGTCGCGGCCGATTTCGATGGCGACGGTGATCAGGACCTGGCGGTATCGGCGCTTAATACCATGTCCATCGGTTATTCCAATGTCACCATCTTCCTGAATAACGGCGACGGCACTTTTATCCGGGCCGGGGTGTACTACATCGGCGATGGCGGTCACTCCATCATTGCGGCCGATCTCGATGGCGACACCGATTTCGATATTGTCGCCGATGACTGCTATTACGGCCAACTCAGTGTCCTTTTGAATAATGGCGATGCCACCTTCCAGAGCCCGGTCAATTATCCCGCCGGAGGTGTTCCGCTGGCGGTGACGGCGGCCGATTTCGATGGCGACGGTGACAACGATCTGGCCACTGCCGATCAGTACCGCGACAGCGCCTGGGTTATGTTCAATAATGGCGATGGCACTTTCGCCGCCCTCGCCGGCTACCAGGTCGGCGATAACCCGCTCGATATCGTCTCCGCCGATCTCGATAACGATACCGATTTCGATTTGGCCGTAATCAACCAGTACACCATGGATATCACTCTACTGGATAATGACGGCACCGGTTCGTTTTATTACGCTGTCGATGTTTCGGCCGGTTTTTACCCCACCGATCTTTGCGCCGCCGATCTCAATGGCGACCGGTTCCCCGATCTGGTGGTGGGGAATTACGGCTCCGATGATATCCTGGTACTGTTCAACAATGGCGACTGGACATTCAAATCCCCGGTCAGTTATTTTACCGGCGAAAAACCGACCTCCGTCTTCGCCGCCGATTTCGATCTGGATGATGATCTCGATCTGGCTGTCACCAACCGGACCACCAACAAAATCTCGATTTTGATCAACCGCGGTGACGGGGATTTCGATTCGGCCGTCGATTACTATGTCGGCCTGGAACCCTTCGGCGCCTGCGCCGCCGACTTTGACGGCGACGGCGACTGCGATCTGGCCAATGTCAACGAGCGGACCAATGATCTTTCGGTGTACCGTAATACCGGCGCCGGGCTGTTCAATCAGCCGCCGATATACCCGGTCGGCGGATACCCGCTTTATATCGCATCCGGTGATTTCGATGCCGATGGTGACAACGACCTGGTGACCGCCAACCAGTCAAGTAACGATATCTCGTATCTGCAAAATATCGACAGCGGCTCATTTGCCGCCCCGGTCTATTACCCGGCCGGCAACGGCCCCGCCTGCCTGGCCATATCCGATTATGACCACGACACCCGTCTCGATCTGGCTATCCCCGCCTACCGCGCCGATTCGGTCACGGTCATATTCGGCGATGGTTCCGGCGGATTTATCGATGCTTTTCAACTCTATACTCCCGGTCAGCCGAATTTCATCACGACTGCCGATTTCAACCACGATGGCCATGATGATCTGGCGGTGTCATGCTATGATTCCGCCAAAATCGCCATCTATTTGGGCAACGGCGACGGCACTTTTCAGCCGGGCGTTCGCTATGATGTCGGCGATGGTCCCGGATGTTCGGCTGTGGGTGATATCGACGAGGATGGTGATCTCGACCTGGTGGTCGCCTGCTGGTTTTCCGATGCGGTCTCAGTCATTTCCAATCTCGGCGATGGGACCTTCGGGCCGCCGGTGAATTACACTGTCGGCTATAATCCGTTCGGTTTGGTCTGTATGGATTTTGATGATGACAAATATCTCGATCTGGCCGTGGTCAATTACGGCTCCGACAACCTGATGATCCTGCCCAATATCGGCGATGGAACTTTCTATATTTCGAATATCTACCAGACCGACTTCTATCCCTGGTTTCTCACCGGGGCAGATTTCGATGGCGATAACGACAACGATCTGATCGTCACCTGCTGGGATGGTTTCCATGCCGCCTTCTATGCCAACAACAGCGCCGCCGTTTTCGCCGAGCCGGTCAAATACGGCACCGGCGACACTCCCGCCTCGTCCTGCGCCTCGGATCTGGACAACGACGGCGATCTCGATCTGGCGGTCGGCAATTACTATTATGATAATATCTCGGTGCTGTTCAATCTCTCCTCCGGTCCGGGGGTTATATGCGGCGATGTTAACGGCAATGGCGCGATTAATATTCTCGATGTGACTTATCTGATTAATTATCTGTATCGTGATGGTCCGCCGCCGCCGTCGATGTGGGCGGCTGATGTCAACGGGAGTGGCGAGATCAATATCCTTGACGGCACATATCTGATAAATTACCTGTACAAATCCGGCCCCGCACCGGACTGCCGGTGAGACTTATTTAATACTAATTATAACTTTAACCGAATGGATATATTTAATAAAATGCAGTATTAACCATAACTTGTATTATTACTAGGGAGTTATATTTTGGATCAAATCGGTGGCATGAATGTTATATATTATAAGCGGCAAGATATTTTAATCGTTGGTTTTCAAAACCGAGATTTGTTTGACAATAAGAAATACATGGAGTTATTTGCTGGTGTTATAGTATCTCAAATGATAAATGATTTAGACGGAATTGATACGCTGGTAGGTTTTCCTTTAAAAAAGACCAACAGAAATCCGGATCAAATTAATTCGATTTCACTTATTGGACTCCTGAAAGATAAAAGTCTAATTGCAGATGATGATATAGATATATGTATTGGGGATTCATCAAGAACATATTTAAGTAAATGCCAAATTACGCGAGTACCAGCATTTGGCAATAGAAGTGCAATTACTGCTCTTAAAGAAATATTAAGCAAAAAACTACTGGTTTCTACAGATACATCCATTTGCCTAATAATTAACATTGAAAACAATATTGTGTTTGATATCAATGAATTAAAAAGTGTTTTAAAGGATAAAAAAGTACCCTATGGAGCGATTTTCGTTGTAGGTAAAATAAAAGAAAATGAATGGCGTTTTAAATGCTATCGCATTTTTCCAGATTTTGCAGAAAGCGATGAAATAGATATTCACCTTTAATAGTCTTGGTAGGTCAGGAGCCCCGCGCTCCTGACTATTTCATCTACGCAACAATGTAATCCACCAAACGGGTTGGTAAAAGCCATCAAGGCAATAACTCATGCCTAAACAAATCTTCTCTTCAATTTCAAGATTATCTTTTATAAGAAAACAATAAAAAATACGCCATCAGGGACTCGAACCCCGGACCCGCTGATTAAGAGTCAGCTGCTCTACCAACTGAGCTAATGGCGCATTCTCGTCTGTTTTTTTATGGTGAGGGTGGATGGGATCGAACCATCGACCCTCTGCTTAAAAGGCAGATGCTCTACCACTGAGCTACACCCCCGCCACAAACAAGACCCTATAATATAAAAATGCGACCCAAAGTCAACCGGTTTTTTACACCGGAGGTCAGTTCAGGCCCAGTAACTCGACATCGAAAACCAGAGTGGCGTTGGGCGGAATCACCCCGCCGGCCCCGCGCGCCCCGTAACCGAGTTCGGGCGGGATAATCAGACGGCGTTTGCCGCCGGTCTTCATGCTCATAACGCCTTCATCCCAGCCCTTGATAACCTGGCCCATTCCGATCGAGAAAACGAACGGCTGACCGCGGTCCACCGAGCTGTCGAACTTCTTGCCGTCCAACAGCCAGCCGGTGTAATGAACCTTAACCTTGTCGCCCTTCTTCGGCGAGGCGCCTTCGCCCACCTTGAGGTCGATATACTTCAGCCCTGATTCGGTTGTAACGGTGTCGGCTTCAGCCATTTCCGTCTCCATTCCAGCCGCTCCGCTGTCCGGCTGAACGGCTTCGATTTTTTCGGTCGCTTCCTTGACCGGTTCATCCTTGGTCTTCTGGTTATCGGCGCAGGCCACCATGCCCATCAAAAACAACACCGATAAGAATACAACGAACAACCTCATAAAAACTCCTGTAAGGATGGGTTTAAAAGTTATTTCAAGTCGATATATAACAAATTACGCCCCGATTGTCCAGCCCCGCGAGGATTTTATGAAAAAAGCCGGGGATCATGCCCGATCCCCGGCCGTGTAATATCACTTCCCGTTTCCGCCCTATTTCCCCTCAAGAAGCAATGCCTCGAACTGATCCACCAGTTCCGAGAAAATCTTAAGAGTATATTCCACCGGGGTCGAAGTGGTCATATCGATCCCGGCCCGTTTGAGAATATCAATCGGGTATGCGGAAGTTCCGGTTTTGACAAAATCCAGGTACGCTTGCTGGGCTCCCGGCTTACCCTCCATAATCATCCTCGAAAGCATCTGCGAGGCGGCGTAACTGGTGGCATACTGGTAAACATAATACATCCGGTAAAAATGCCCGATCCTGAGACACCCCAGATCGCGCCCCTCGGGAATAAAGTAGTCCGACCCGTAATATTTCTGGTAAATCTCGCGGTAAATCTCGCGCATTTTGTCCGGCGACAGTGCCCCGCCGTTTTCCACGATTTCGTGAATCTTCAACTCGAACTCCGAGAAAAAGACCTGGACATAGAATGTCCCGATAATTTGATCGATATAGTAATTGAGCAGGTATAGCTTCTCATTGCGGTCTTTGGCCCGGTCGAGCATATATTTTATCATCAGGGCTTCGTTGCAGGTCGAGGCCACCTCGGCCGTGAACAGTGAATGCCCGGCATACACATACGGTTCGTTGGCGTTGGTGTAATAGGAATGCATGGCATGGCCCATCTCATGAGCCAGCGTGAAAACATTATCCAGCGAGCCGGTGAAATTCAGCAGGACCACCGGGTGAACTGAATAGGTCCCCCAGCTGTAACCGCCGGAACCTTTCCCCTGGGTTTCATAAAAATCGACCCAGCGCGAATCCAGGCCCATCTCCAGGTTGCTCAGGTATTCCTTGCCGAGCGGTTTAAGAGCCTCCAGAACCAATCCGCGGGCTTCCTCGACCGTGTATTCCTTTTTGACATCCTCGACCAGAGGAACATACATATCGAACCCGAACAGGGTATCCACCCCGAGAGCTTTTTTGCGCAGGGCGGTGTACTTGTGAAGCGGTTCCAGATTGTTGCTGACCGTTTCGATCAGATTATAAAAAACCGAGATCGGGATATTGTTGCCGTCCAGCGACCGGTCCAGGCAGTTGTTATAACCGCGAGCTTTGGTGTAAAACAAATCGCCGTCCACGGAACTGGCCAGGGTGGCGCCGAGAGTGTTGATATACCCCTTATAGGCGTCGTTATAGGTTTCGCTGGCCTGGCGGCGGACCTCGCGGTTGGACGATTGCAGAAGCAGTGAATAGCGGCCGCGCGTCAGCTCGATCTCGTTACCGTCCTCGTCAATTACATTTCCGAACTTGATATCGGCATCATCCATCATACGGAAAATCTTCCCCGGCCCGGATGTGGCCGGCCCGGCCAGAGCCAGGATATTCTCTTCCTTCGCGGACAAAACATGGGCCTGGCGGCGGAACATGTCTTCCAAATAAAAACGATAAATAGCCAGTTTCGGGTTTTTGGCCATGAATTTTTCGACTTTTTCATACGGGATGGTCAGGATTTCCGGCTCGATATACGAGGTCGCCTGGGAGAGCGAGGAATAAAGCTGGCGGATACGGTCGCTCATCTCCTGGTACTTGCCGACCCGGTTATCCTCATCCTGTTTCAAATTGGCATAAACATACAGGCGGTGGGCCAGAATACTCATCGAATCCGACATATTCAGACATTCATAGAGAATTTCATCGCCGGAACCGAGCTTGCCCTTATATTTCTCCATATCGGGTATCCGGGCTTCAAGCGCCTTGAAGGCATCTTCCCAGGCCTCATCGGACGGGTAAAAATCCCGTAAATCCCATTTATACTTATCTTCGATCTGGTCCCGGGTGGGAGCCTCATCGACCTGCGCCAGAACCGGCCCGAAAGCCATCACGGCGAGTAGAAGTGATGCAAGAAGCGTTAGCGATTTGATGGTTTTGCTGGAGGTCATTTACATCTCCCTGTCAGAAGTGGTTAATCAATTAATTTCCAAACCTTGACGATTTTCTAATATGTTAATATTACGTTAAATTGCAAGAGGTGTTGCAGAGATAATGGGAGGAAAATAATATCAGCCGATACGCATTTTTGGACAAGCCCGACAGAATTGGTCCGGCTTCCCGGTCATGAAACCCCTGCGAAATCGCCCGTATTCGCGGCTGTTCCAGATTGCCACCGGCGAACGGGAGTGGATATTACCGAATTCCACCCGGCGGTAGATAGTTTCACCCCGTTTATTTTCAAGAACCGGTCGGGTCATGGGCAAATTCAGAAACACACAGGGTGAGACGGTACCATCCGAGGCTACAAACATCGAATGTTGGATATTTTCGGTGCAGAATTGACGGGTATGATCCGGATTATAGAGATTATAAAAAATGCTGGTTCCCATCCTCGCGGCCTCCATTACCACCCGATCCAGCCGGATTTTTATTGCATCGTATTCGACCCTGTTTTGCGGCGCGATGGTTTCCAGAGCCAATTTTTCATCTGGGATAAAATCGAGAGTGCTGATCACTACCTGGCTGATTCCGAGATTATCGATCAACTCCGGCAGGTGTTCGACCTCGTCCAGTCTCGATTTCAGCAGAAGATAGGCAATATGAATATCCGGTTTGACCGATCCGGTTTCTTTCTTACGCGCGTTTATCTTTCCGATAACTTCGATTATTTTTTTCAGCTCTGTTCCCCTGCGTAAATTATCATTACTTGCCCCGGTCCCGGCCAGGGAAAACGCTAACAGATCGAGCCCGCTGTCGATAATCCGCAATATTTTCGAATCGTCGAGAAGCATGCCGTTGGTCGAAGTGCCGACCCGGCAGCCGCACTCGCGGGCGATATTGACCATATCGAAAAAGTGCGGATTAAGAAACGGTTCGCCCCACCCCTGGAGATAAACCAGCCCGCTTTTTTTGAATACCGGGACCAGCCGCCGGAAGGTATCGAGGTCCATCAAACGGTCTTCCCAGATATCTTTGAAGACTGTATGCGGGCAGTAGGTACATAAGGCGGTGCATCGCGACGATACTTCGACCAGCACCCAGCCGAATACAGGCAGGTGAAACAGATTCAAGAAATCGGTAAAAGCCATCTATTCAATATAAGAATCAACATGCCATCCGGCAACCTTCGTCAGATAGTTTTGAGGAGAGTCGGTGACTTTGTCGGGAAACCGAACCCGGCCGCGTAAATTCCCCGGCCGGGTTCAATGATATACAGATAAAATCTATTTCATGATCAGATGGCCGAAGGTATTGGCCTCGTATTCAAGCGGCACCTGCCAGTCAGCCACAGCATTCAGATGCTGCTGTTTGCGCCGGAAATTGAGACGCATTTTCTTGCCCGATTCCATCTTCAATCCGAACTGTTTCAGGGGAATCCGGGCTTCAATTGACCAATACCCGTTACCCTTGTTGGTCTTGACTTCATACTGGCCATTCCACTCGCGGCTGCCGTCAAGCCAGCCATCTTCGCCGATCCAGTAATTGGCGTCATAAACCACTCCGTCGGAATTGAAATAAATCTGAAAAAGGCTGTCACTTCCAAAAGACGGTTCCAGAAAATACCCGACACAATCATCGGCATACACCGGCCCGTCATGCTTGTCGGCCAGGGATCGAATGGAATCTGGGGTGCTTTCGGCGCAGTAAGCGGCCACATAAAGATTATCCTTGTCGTAAGCGAAGAAAAATTTGGTTGGTTCCAGAGTCATATCCGAACCATCGTAATTAAACAACACCGTTTGGGGAGATTCCCAGCATTTTTCTTTGATGTCGCCGTCGATTTTCGGTTTTTTTCCGGCCGGCAAACATTCCGCCTGGCGGGCCACCGTAAGGGTCTTGGAGACTTTCACCTTCTTGTCGGCCGCATAATTGAAATTAACCGCTACTCCCGGCAAGGGGAAAAGCGGCCCGGTGCATTCAGCCGTAAATTCGAAATCACCGTCAATCCCGGCCGCCGCCGTTACCGGCATGATCTCCGGAGTTATTTTCCACCCGTCGGTAGTTTCCCAGCGCAGCGTATCATCAAGCGCGAATCGGGAGAAGGAATTTTTCAGAATTATATCCACCGGGGATGGAATTGCTTTTAAATCCTCACCAATCGGAAGTTGTCCTTTGAATTCCAAGCCCGATGTCCGCAATGGATTATAGATCTGTCGATCCGCCACGGTCACCTGGTCCCATGGCAGGACAGCTCCCATCTTGATCGGGACCGGGTGAATTCCGGTGCTGTCAACTGTCACCCACATAAAGTGGTACTCCAGGCCGGTCGGATCGGGATCGGTATCGGCCCCGGAACTGCCGACATTGGTATACATGACACCATCGTAATTGGCCGCGAAATATTCATGATAGTGCCCTGAAAAAGCGGCATTGACACCGTATTTCACGAACAGGTCATGAAGCGGATGGGCTTTCCCCCTGGCAGTATACTCGTGCCAGAACGGTTTGTGGAAAAAGACCAGAGTATAATCGGCCTGCTGATTTGCCTTCAAATCATTTTCAAGCCAGGTAAGCTGTTCGGCCGGGAAAGAATCATTGACTTCGGCCAGCCCGTAATTGAGAACCACGATATGCAAACCCTGCCGGTTGAATGAATAATAAGGCGGACCAATTATTTCGCGATACATTTTTTCGGACAGGTCTGACCAGATATCATGGTTACCGGGCACATGATAGAACGGCATGGTCAGAGGACTGATAATGGTATTGTATTCCTCCTTTTCAGCTATGATTCTGGCTGAATCATCGACATACCCCTCGACCTCATCGCCGACCGTTATAACGAAATCCGGACGCATCCGGACAACCTCGGCGATCACCTGCTCATGGATTCCCTCTATATGGCTACCCGTGCGATCCCCGAGAATAGCAAAACGGACCGGACATGAGCCTGACTGATCGGCCCGAACCCCGGGGCCGAACCACCCCATAATCATAATCGCCAGAAATAATAATCCGGCACTCCTGAAATTAGTGCGATAACTTCTCATAATTCCTCCTTTAGATTGTGGGTGTAAATTGAAATAACGGCCCCCGGACCGTCCTGATAATTATCCGCCGGTGGCAAAATTCTCATATTTTTTATCAGATTAAGTGAGTCGGGAAAGTAATCCCTTCGATTGTTCATGTCAAGCATAAATATCGGGGAAATTTGATGAAAGGCTATTGACATTCGCCCAAAATTTTCTAAATTCCTGACGTTTGTGAAATTTTTATCAAACTGGTGTAGTTTTTTTTATAGCAAGGAGTTGAAAATGAACCAGTATCTGATGTCCGTTATGGACATGGTTAAGGCTAAAAATCCGGCCGAACCAGAATTCCATCAGGCAGTGCAGGAAGTTCTCGAATCCCTCGAGCCGGTTCTCGACAAACACCCCGAATATGTGGAAGCCAAAATTGTCGAGCGTATTGTTGAACCGGAACGTGTTATCATGTTTCGTGTCCCCTGGGTCGATGACAGCGGTCAGGTCCAGGTCAATCGCGGTTTCCGAGTTGAATTCAACAGCGCTATCGGTCCGTACAAAGGCGGTCTGCGTTTTCACCCGAGTGTCAACCTCGGTATCCTCAAATTCCTCGGATTCGAACAGGTTTTCAAAAACTCCCTGACGACGCTCCCTATGGGTGGCGGCAAGGGCGGATCGGATTTCGATCCCAAGGGGAAATCGGATCTTGAAGTGATGCGTTTTACCCAGAGCTTCATGACGGAACTGTTCCGGCATATCGGTCCCAATACCGATGTTCCGGCAGGTGATATCGGTGTCGGCGGTCGTGAGATTGGTTTCATGTTCGGACAGTACAAACGAATCCGCGATGCATTCGAAGGTGTCCTGACCGGTAAAGGTATCAACTGGGGCGGCAGTCTTATTCGCCCGGAGGCCACCGGTTATGGAACGGTCTATTTCGCCGAAGAAGCACTCAAGACCAAAGGCGAATCATTCAAAGGCAAGAAGGTGGCTGTCTCCGGTTCCGGAAACGTCGCCCAGTTTGCCGTTGAAAAAGTAAATCAGCTCGGCGGCAAAGTGGTTACTCTCTCCGACTCCAGCGGCTATATTGTCGATGACGAAGGCATTTCTCCCGAAAAACTCAAATTCGTCATGGATCTGAAAAACATCAAACGCGGTCGGATCAAGGAATACGCCGACAAGTACAAATCAGCCAAATATTTCGAGGGAGCCGGCGTTTGGAACGTACCGGTCGATGTGGCTCTGCCCTGCGCCACTCAGAACGAAGTCAACGGTAAAGACGCGGAAACCCTTCTTAAAAACGGGTGTAAGTGCGTGGCTGAAGGCGCCAATATGCCCAGCACCCCGGATGCGGTCGATAAATTTATTCAGGCTAAAATACTTTATGGCCCGGGTAAGGCGGCCAACGCCGGCGGTGTCGCAGTCTCCGGTCTGGAAATGTCCCAGAACAGCATGCGCCTGAACTGGACTCGCGAGGAAGTCGACAACCGGTTGCATTCGATCATGAAATCGATTCACTCGGCCTGTAAAAATACATCCGAGGAATACGGGCATCCCGGCAACTATGTTGTCGGTGCCAATATCGCCGGTTTTGTCAAAGTCGCCGATGCCATGCTCGACCAGGGTGTGGTGTAAGATACTTTCTAAACCAGTTATAGATAATTTCCCGACATGGTGGGACAGCCCGGCTGTCCCACCATGTCTTTTTTCACCGATCGGAGAGTAATTCCCAATATCCTGATTTCATCATGGGAATCGGCCGATCTATCGTAGTTGTTTCATATGATCCGGAAACCTGTCATAGATCCCAAGGACTACGAATCGGGATTCGCCCGATTCGATTCTTTGATGCAGTACCGGGTCAAGGATATTCTCCTGGTCTCCAGTCTTTACGATTCATTCATTCTCGAAGAAGACGGCCAGATCGCCCAGCTGATTTCGAGTGAATACGCCGAACATAATCTCACTTTTGCTCCGCAGATCAAACGGGTTTCGAGCGGCGAGGAAGCGCTCCGGCTCCTGGAACAAAAAAAGTTCGACCTGATCATGGTCTTCCGTAAGCTGAGTGACATCAATATCATCTCTTTCGGTCTCAGGGCCAAGGAAATCGACCCTGATATCCCGATCGTTCTGCTGGCCTTCAATCCCCGTGAACTGGCTATCAGGCAGGATCCCAATTACGAACGCGCCATCGATAAAGCTTTCATCTGGAACGGCGAGTCCGATATCCTTCTGGCAATTGCCAAATTCGTTGAAGATAGAAAAAATGTCGACAACGACACCCGGTTGGTCGGAGTCCGGGTTATTATCCTGATCGAGGATTCGGTCCGGTTTTATTCTGCCTATCTGCCGTTAATCTACACCGAAATCGTCGAACAAACCCAGGCCCTGATGTCGGAGAGCCTGAATAAGCCCGATAAATTACTGCGCATGAGAGCGCGGCCGAAAATCCTGCTGGCCGAAACATTCGAAGAAGGCTGGCAGTTGTTTAAAAAATATCGTCAGTTTCTCCTGGGAATTATCTCCGATGTCAGCTTTTTTCGAAACGATATCATGGACAAAGAGGCCGGGCTGAAACTGGCCGAGGCCATTAAAAAAGAAATCCCCGATCTGCCTATCCTGTTGCAGTCATCCAATCGAAAGTACGCCGAGATGGCCCGCGAAAAAAAGGTGGCTTTTCTTTATAAGAATGCCCGGACTCTGTTAACCGACTTGCGTAATTTTATCATGCTAAATTTCGGATTCGGCGATTTTGTTTTCAGACTGACCGACGGGACCGAGGTGGACCGGGCCGAAAATTATCACGAAATGGAACGGTGCCTCGAAACCGTTCCGGAGGAGTCGCTGATTCATCACGGTAACCGCAATCATTTTTCCAACTGGCTGATGGCCCGGACGGAATTCGACCTGGCCGTTCGCCTGCGCCCCAGAAAAGTCACGGAATTTAACGATATCGCCAGCATGAGACAATACCTCATGGATACTTTCCGGACTTTCCGCCATGAAAAACAACTGGGAATGGTTTCTGATTTCTCCCGCCGCCAATTCGATCTCCAGACCGATTTCGTCAAAATCGGTAACGGTTCACTGGGAGGTAAAGGGCGGGGTCTGGCTTTTATCAACCGTCTTCTGCGGCGATACAATGTCTATGATATTTTCGAGGGAGTCAGGATAACCGTCCCCCCTTCATTTATTGTCGGAACCTCGGTCTTCGACAAATTTCTCGAAAAAAACAACCTGCTTAAATTCGCCCTGGGCGATCACTCCGATGATGAAATCGCTGCCGCCTTTGTCAACGGTAAGCTCCCCAAAGAAACCTCGGATGACCTGAAGGCCATCCTCGAGGTGATTAAATATCCACTCGCGGTCAGGTCGTCATCACTTCTGGAGGATTCGCACTATCAGCCCTTCGCCGGAATTTATGAAACTCACATGCTCCCCAACCGGCATCGGACTCTGGGGGGACGGCTTAGCCGGCTCGAGGAAGCTATTAAGTACATCTATGCCTCGACCTTCTTTAAAAAATCAAAGAATTATATCGAGACTACCGGCAACCGGGTCGAGGAAGAGAAAATGGCGGTTATCCTTCAAAAGGTGGTTGGAAGTCTCCGGCGCGGCAGTTTCTACCCGGTGATTTCCGGAATTGCGCGATCATACAACTTCTATTCCATCGGGCATATTAAACCGGAGGAAGGTATTGCCTATGCCGCTCTTGGCCTGGGGCGAACAATTGTCGAAGGCGGCGATTGCCTTTATTTTTCACCGAGTAATCCCATGGTTCTGCCGCAGTTCTCGACAACCAAGGACTTTTTTAAAAACTCCCAGCACGATTTCTTCGCCATTGACATGAGTAATCCCGCGGTCCATCCTTCACCCGACGGCGGCAGCGGGTTGATGCAGTTCAAGATCGATCGGGCAGTTGAGGATGGATCCATGGGATTTGTCGGCTCGACCTATTCCCGGGAAAATGACCGGGTGTACGACGGCATTAACCGGAAAGGGGTGAAACTGGTGACCTTTGCCCCAATCCTGAAAAACCGGATTTTCCCTCTCGATGAGATCATCAGGTTTCTTCTCCGTCTGGGGAGCAACGGGATGAATTTCCCGGTTGAGATCGAATTCGCCGCTGAACTCCATGCCGATTCCAAAATACCGGATGAATTCGGATTTCTTCAGATTCGCCCGATGGCCGTTGAGGCCGCCCATGAGAGTATCTCCCTGACCGATCTCGATCATGACAGGATTATTTGCCGGAGCGATGATTGTTTGAGCCATGGTCGCATCAATGACATTCAGGATATTATATACGTCCGACCCGACACTTTCGACCGGGCCCGGATGAGCGAGATGGCCGTCGAGGTCGGGCGCTTCAATGAATTGATGAAAGCCGGTCAACGGCCGTACCTTCTGATTGGCCCGGGGCGATGGGGTACCGCCGACCGGTGGCTGGGAATACCGGCCAAATGGGACCAGATTTCCTCGGCCCGGGTCATAATCGAAGCGGCTTATGGCGATTTCTCGGTCACACCTTCATTCGGAACCCATTTTTTCCAGAATCTGATTTCCTTTCAGATCGGGTATTTAACCGTTAACCGGACTAACGAATTGAATTTCATTGACTGGAACTGGCTGGAATCCCTGCCGGTCAGTCAGGAAACCGGGAATCTACGCCATGTTCGTTTGGCTCGTCCCCTGGAAGTCATAATTAACGGCCACGATGGACAGGCCGTGATTCTAAGGCCCGCCGATCAATAACCGGTTTTGAGTTATTCCCGATTTTTTATTTTATATCTGGAAATAAAGGCATTATTGTAATATCTTCTATCGATTTCCTGGTAATTGGAAATTTGAAACAAATCATTGGTATTTAAATTGAAATGCAATATTTTGTCAAGCGGAAAATTATTATTTATATGAAATAAATCTTGCGTTTTCATGTAAGACTGTGTTACATTTATGTTTGTGCGACCTGACCATATTCAGATTTTTGCCCGAAATTTGACTAACTTGAAAGATCAGCGGGGCATAACTCAGGAGGAAATTTCCCGAATTACCGGGATTCCGCAATCGACAATAGCATGTCATTTGGGAGGAACCCGCTATCCCGGAATCGATATCCTGGTTAAATATGCAGATTATTTCAGAGTCACCCTCTATGAATTAACCGGTATTGAGCGGCTGAAAGACATTGAAAAAAAAACCGCCGGCGGAATTGAAATTGACCCTCAGGCCAAAGAATTCCTCGATCTTTATCTGAGCCTGCCCGAGGATGACTGGCGGAAAAAAGCCGTCGATGAAATCCTGCTCGGTTTGAAAAAAAAGACCAAAGACAAGGGAAAGGATGAATAATCTTCCTCGCTGGCTGAAAATCCAGCTCGTCTGGGGAGTCGTCATCATGGTAATAGCGGCGGCCTACTATTTGGGGAAAGGATTATTCTGATATAGAACTACGGAGAGCCTTTTTATGTCCAAAAATAATAACCAATCCGGTGAAATTATCGCCCTGGCTATTTTTATGGCATCCGCCTATTTCGCGGCCGGAGTAGTTTTCGCCCCACAAATCATAGAATCTCCTTCCGGAGGATTGGGCACTACTCTACTCAAAATATTTTTCGTGGGCATCGGAATTATATGCCTGATAGCCATAGGCGTAAAGGCGGATAAATTAGATAAGAAATGAAATTTGAGATTAAATTATCTGAGAATCTCCGGCGGCTGATGGATGAAAAAGGTTTGAATCAGCCAGAATTATCAAGAAAATCAGGCATCGACCAGCCTAACATAAGCCGCTATTTAAACCGACATCCAGAGGGCAAAACACCCACTCTAAAGCATTTGGTAAAACTTGCTGATGCCCTCGATGTCAGCCTGGACGAGCTCGGTTGTACAATGTAGTCAAATATAAAAATTCAACCAAACATTGGAGGTTTTGATGGTTTCAAGAACTATCGCCATGGCCGTTTTACTGGGTGTGCTTATATTTTCGATGGCCACGGCACAGAATTCGGGGAAAGTCGAAGGATTGCTCAAAGAAATCGACTCCTGGGTTATGACAGATACGACCCAAATAATGTCCTTCATCGACAGCACCAAAGCGCTGACAACGAATATGCTGGAATCGTCGAAATACTGGGAACCTACGGTCAACCAACTGACCTTTTTACTGGGTATCGACATGATTACCACTCCCCAGATCGATAATACCGGGCGGATATATTTTCTGATGCGCCTGACGGGGGAAAGCGCGGCCCTGTTTTATATGGACAAACCTATGGGCTGGCCGATCCAGATAACCCCCAATAACTGGGCTGAAGAAGGATTTACCATCTCTGACTATGCCGTTTACCCGTCCGGGGATTTTATCATTGTCAGCGTTTACAAGCATGGCGATGAAATGCATGACCTGTGGTATTTCTCCCGCGACGGCAAATTCCGGCCGCTCCTGGTGGACCGTAAAACGGCCTTCTTCGGACCGCTTTTTGATGAAGACAATCCTGATCAATTTTATGTCGTTCCGTACGATCGCCGGACTATTCATTTTGCCCGCTATACTCTGTCAACCGGTATTCTTGATACCATCTATACCGAACCTGGGGTCTTTTTCCCCGGCGATTATTATAAGGGTAAAATGACCGTTATGAGAAGTTACTCGGCCTCGGAGTCGCAGTTGTGCCTGTACGACCTGGCCGCCAATAAAATGACGGTTCTTTCCGATACCGCCATTTTCAATGGCGCCCAATTTACCAAAGACGGTAAAATCCTGACCATGACATCGATCAAATCCAAACCGGAAGAATTTCTGAAGTACTGCCTGCTCGATCCCGCCAAACCTAATGAATTCAGAGTTCTCTATGATCCGAAGGTGGAAATCGATAAATCGGGATTCGACCGCAAAAGCGGCCGTCTGTTTATGATCTTGAACACGGAAGGCTATTCCCGGCTGGCGGCTATTGATCTGAATGGCAAACCAATTCCGATGCCGGAGACCGAAATCGGAATTATCTCCAGCATGGGCAGCAATGATTCCGGCGATGTGGTTTTTGATTTTTCTTCCCCGACCATGCCGCCGACCGCTTACAAATTCAAATTGGGTGAAAACAAACTGCAGCAAATAGGCAAGGTTTCGACTTTTGGAAATGATTTTTCAAATGTCAAAGTCGAATTAATCAAGTACAAATCCTACGATGGGACCATGATCCCGGCCTTTATCTATATCCCGAAAAACGCCGCCAAAGACGGTACCAATCCGGCCATCATCAATTATCACGGCGGCCCGGCCGGCCAGAGCCGACCCTATTTCCAAAGGAATATGGCTTTTGCCCTGAGTAATGGATTTATTTATATGCTTCCCAATGTCCGGGGTTCATCGGGCTATGGCCCGGCCTATGAACAGGCTGACAATCTGGAAGGGCGTTTCAATGCTCTTAAGGATGACGAGGCGGCTATCGATTACCTGATCAACGAGGGCTGGTCGAAACCCGATAAAATCGCCATCTGGGGAGCCTCATACGGCGGCTACACTGTCGATTGGCTGGCCACCCAGTGCTCCGATAAAGTGGCCTGTATCGTTTCCGAGGTGGGTGTATCCGATCCCGATCATACCATCCTGAATTCCAACCCGGTCTTCATCCCGTCCTGGGAGAAAGAATACGGACCGGTGGGCGGCGATCTGAATCGCAAAGTGGCCCCGATCTTCTATGCCGAGCAGGTCAGTAAACCGATTCTGGTCACCGGCGGATTTAACGATCCCCGGGTCCCGCCCTCAGATCCCCGGCGTTTTGCTTATGTCCTCTCTCGTTTGGGCAAACAGGTGTGGTATTACGAGGAAACCGAGGCCGGTCACGGGGCGGCCATGAAAGCCCAGACCATTCACGATCTGGCCAGTAATTATGTATTCACTATGATGCATGTGATGAAATAACAGCCGGATTTTATATATTTATATCAAGGCGGTACGGCCAACCGGTACCGCCTTTTACTTAAGTCAAACACTATTTCAATTCAGGAATATCTTGACACAAATATCATAATATTCTGTTCTTAAAACATATGAAAGCGCCCGCTGTCGACAGGAAAATCCTGGTATTGCTGGCTGGTCTGGTATGGTCGCTGGTCGGTATTGGTTTAATGATCGCCGCGATTTCATGGCTGATACCCGCCGGATATGGTTCAATCCTGGCATTCAGTATCGGTGTTGTGGCGGGAATACCGATCAATCGCCTGGGTTTTTCGAAGCTGGCCAAACGAAATATTGTACGGATTTTTCAACAGGCTCCGGGAAAGGATAAAATCTGTCTGTTCGCCTTCCAGAATATCAGAAGCTATTTCATTGTCCTGATCATGATGGTTATGGGGTACGCCCTGCGCCATCTGCCGATCCCGAAGATTTATCTCTCACCCTTATATCTGACGATCGGATGGGGATTATTCCTGGCCAGCCTCAAGTACTATGCCCGGATATGGGTCTGAAATCAAGCCAGCAATCGCTGACAGAGTTCATCCATTTTATCTTCGTGATTACGAATTAATTCCTCGGCCAGGAGTTTCAACGTTCGAATGTTGGACAGTGAAGTGTCATCCATTGCCTCATTGGATGAATCCAGCGACACCTGGAAACGGAAATAACACTCATGTCCGCCGCACGGGGGCAGAAGCAGACTCATCTGGTGATCGACCGTGATATTGATGCCATGAAGGACCACATCCAGAAGTGGCGGGGTCCACTGGATAGCACCCCATTTTCTGACATCATCGTAAATATACCGGCTGGTGGCCGCGCCGGTCCCCAGCGACACGACCAGAAATTCATCCCGGTCGGGAAACATATTCTTGGCTTCGACAAAGGCACACATGGCCGGATTACTGGCAAAAACCAATCCGTCAATCAGGGCATAATATTCGGCCGGACTGCTGGCCATAAGTTTGCATGGTTCAAAAAAAGTGGGTGCGGCCGAGGTGGCGCGGGCAGCATCTTTCATATAAAAATCATTGGATTTATCCAACACGGCCTGGGTGCTTTTAAAAATGAATGGCCTCTGCCGCTCGATATCATAACTGGTTACCAAAACCCCGGTCAGCGATTCGCTCAGTCGCGTTTTACCGAACGTCTCCTCGAGAACCTTCTCGATCCCCTCCGATGTATATTTCACTTCCGCGATATTACCGACCGCCTGAATTCGATGCCACAACGAACGGGAGAAAATCCTGACACCCTTCTTCTCATAAAGCGAAGTCAAATCCGAGGCCCGGTATTCGGGAAGGTTGTCTTTTTTCGGTTTGGCCAGGGCCAGGGCCAGGATGCCGCCGGTTGAAGTCCCCGCAATCAGATCGAACATCGAGGAAACTCTTTTGGCAGTTCGACGCTCAATTTCGGCCAGAATAGTGGCGGGAATCACCCCCCGGATACCGCCCCCGTCAATAGCCAGAACTTTGATCGGTTTAGACAATTGTTATCCCAATCCTTTTCACTGTTAGCAACATCTTATCCACAGCTTATCAACATTAATATGATCGAGGATCTAATTCATGCCCGTTAATTACATTATGTCATGACATAGATATTAATACACTTATCGGTTACCATCCGGGATAATATAGCATTAGCCCTTCATAAGCCAATATAAAACCGTATGCTCCAGTAAATCAGCTTGATTTCTTGAATTATAGAGGAAATTATATACCCCGTCTCAGCCGCCGTATCATGATCGGCGGCTGAGCGGCAAAGGGATAGAATGGCTATTTGAGGACCAGGGTGTCGAGTTCCCAGTTGGAATGATAGGAATAACTGCTGCCAAAAGTTTCCATTTTGACAAAACCGGTATTCGGCCCCAGAAAAATACCCGAGTATCCCGACTGGCCGACTCTCAATTCATACTGGCAACAGGCGTGAAATCCCTGGGGAACGGTAACACTCACATTTTGGGCTATGATTTCAATCGTGTAGGTTGCCCCCCAGAGATTGGAAGTATACTTATCCCCGACTTTCCCCGGAAATTTAAATATCATTTGCGGTTCCGCCACCCCCAGATCATTCTCGGCAGTAATTACATAGACGCCGTCCTGGCGAACCGTAAACCAGCCGAAAAGGCCGGTCGTTCCGTTGGCCTTGCTCTTTATCAGATACCAGTTTTCCTCGCCCACGACACTATCGGCCGTCACGAAATAAATTATATCAACGGTACTGGTATCATAGATTGTGGTGGTCCGCGTGGTACCGCTCCAGGCGTTACCGACAGCCAATGGCAGAGGATCACCGGTCATTGGCTGATTGTTATTATCACCGGTACCATTATCATCGCCGCTACACCCGGCCATCAGCAGGGCGCAACCCACCATCATGGCAAGCAATAGCTTCCCCATATTCTTAGCCTCCTTATTTATGTTCTGATGATGCGAAAATTTATCTATATACCGGCATCAACCGGATATATTCGAAATGATTCTTCTTTTTTGACGAGAATGGGTCAAGCAATGTTGTGAGTTAATTACCCGTCATCTTGATCGCAGCCTACCGGCTGATACCGGATAATACACCATAAATCATTTGGTGTCAAGACAATAAGTTCTCAGTCTCGGGTTTGCGAAAGGTATATTCCAAGCCTGATTGAATTGCTCACATTTTCGATCGGATCTGCCGCGAAAGTGGTTACCAGCGGGGCTATCCCTCCCCAAATCAAACCGGCCGCCCTGGCCCTGACATAAATCACCATCGCCTTATAAAGGCCATTAGCCGTTTCCATCGATGGGCCGACAAAAATGTCAGTTTCGCCCGTCACTGCTGAATTGGTAATACCCTTTGATCGCGCCACCTCGGCATTGATAGCTACATCGAAAGACAACGGACCATCGATAATGACATCCTTAATCTGCCCCCGATCCGACATCTTGGCTATAGCCGCTTCTTCCATCGTCACCGGGACAGCCGGATAGATGGCTTCAACGGCCGCCAGAAGTGCCGCGCGGGGCGATTCCACCCCCAGTTTCCGGGCCACCGTGGCGGCATTGCGCGTGATGGCGATTTTAGTACTGGCATCCGGCTCGTTGTTGACTGCCGCATCGGTAATAAATATCAGCTTGTGATACCGCTCGGTTTCCATGATTCCGACATGCGACAGAATCCCGCCTCCTGACACAAAGCCTGTATCGGAAAGGAGAAGAACATCGATAAGCTCCCTCGTTCCGACCGAACCTTTTAAAAGAAAATCAAGCTCCCCGGCGCGGGCCATTTTCACACCGGTTCGGACGGCCTCTTCAAGGCTGTCAACATTCACTATTTCCATCCCGCACAGGTCGCAACCCTCTCTGACGATGCAATCCTCAATGGCCTCACGGGGACTAATCAGGCTGACCTTTACGGTTTTCTCGGAGGCCGCGGCGGTGGCCGCCTCGAGACATTTCCCGCCGCGCGGATATATAATTCCCATCCGGGGGACTTTCTTCCCATCACTTCCGGACTTAACTTGGTCCTCAAGTTCGGCAAAGGATCTGATCATTGGTCACCTCCCATAACACCGCTCTGCTTGTAGTATTCCGCCACCAGGCAGGCAATTGACACCGAGGCTTTTTTATTCTTGATGGTATCGGTCCTCGATACCAGGCTGATCGGCACCCGGGCCCCGACTATAACTCCGGCAAAAACCGCCTCGACGAAATTAATCAAAGCTTTGGCAATGATATTACACTCCTCGATGCTGTTGACCACGAAAATATCGGCCTGACCGGCCACCGGACCGGTAATACCTTTGATTCTACATACCTCGGCGGATGTGGCGGCATCGAATGTCATCGGACCCTGGATGACTACATCCTCCATATTTCCCATCTCGATCCGGGCTTTGATTTCGCTGTTTTCGATCGTCAACGGCATATCCTCCCGGACCTGGTCAAATGCCCCGGATATAGCCACCCGGACCGGCATCAGACCAAGCGCCCGGGCGACCAATACAGCGTTTTCGATTATCTGAATTTTCTGATCGAAATTCGGCCGGACCACCATCCCCCCGTCGGTCATCGACAGCAGTTTATGATAACCGGGGATATCCAGAACGGCAGTGTGTGAAACCAGGTTTTTGGTACGAAGGCTGAAATCCCGGGAGAGAACCGTTTTAAGCAGGGCCGAGGTTGATACAAAGCCCTTCATAATGATATCGGCTCGACCCTCGGCGGCCATTTTAACCGCCCCATATACAGCCCCGGCGGCATCCGCTTCGGGCATGATCTCCAAACCGGAGATATCGATCCCGCCCTCATCGGCCGCTTTTTCGATTTTATTCTTCTCGCCGAAAAGGGCCGCCTCGAGAATCCCATCGGCATGCGCCGAGGCCAGGGCTCCGAGAACATCGACATCGCTTGCCCCAGCGACCGCCACCACTTTCTTCCCGGCTATTCGGGCCAGTCTGATAGCCGACTCGATAATTTGATCGGAAGAGGTTATTGGTTTACCGTCCATAGCATCTCCCTTCCTGTCAATCCGGGTTTAATACTCTTTGGGGATTTCGGTTTTATTGAGAACTCGCAGGGCTCCGGCCGCCAGCGCTTCCATTTCGAATTCGCCCGGAACCACGATGACTTCGCCCAGAAAAGAGATATAATCCCGTAATAATTTTACCAGTTTTACCGATCGGGCCATGCCGCCGGTGAGAATAATACCATCGAATTCCCCACGAAGAACCACCGCACAGGCCCCGATCTCCTTGGCGATTTGATAAGCCATGCCATAAAAATAAAGAGCCGCCCTGTCGTCACCGTTTTCGATCATCTGCTCCACCTTGCGCAAATCCGATTCCCCGAGATATGCCTTTAATCCCGACTCCCGTGATAATCGGGTAATCAGCTCTTTTTCACTGTAACGGCCGGAATAAGCCAGTTTGACCAGAGCCCCGATCGGCAGGGCGCCGGCCCGGTCCGGCGAATACGGGCCCATCCCCAGTAAAGCATCGTTAACATCAACAATCCGCCCCCGATCAAGAGCCGCGATTGATATCCCTCCTCCCATATGGACCGCCACATAGCGGCAATGCTCGAGCGATTTCCCGATTGTCTCGGAATGACGGCGGCAGACTTCCTTGATATTGAGAGCATGAGCCCGGCATTTCCGCTCTATTTCCGGGATTCCTGAAAGACGGGCAATGTCGGTGAAATTATCAATCGTCACCGGGTCGACAATAACCGCCGGGACATGGTATCGTTTCCCCAGATGGTCGGCGATAATTGCTCCGAGATTGGAGGCATGGTTGGAATAGCGCATTTCGCGGAGATCATCGAGCATCTTCCGGTTGATCTGGTAAACGCCACCATCCAGCGGTCTGAGAGGCGCCCCGCGTCCGGCCACCGCGACAACTTCTTTTTCATTGATCTTCTGGGCCGTCAAAAAATCATCGATATTTTTCATCCGCAGCTCGAATTGATCGGCGACATTATCGAAAGCCGCCAGCTGATCGGCCGGATGCGTGATTACCTCCTCGACCATCCGGGCTTTCTCTTCAAACAACGCCATTTTAGTCGATGTTGATCCGGGATTGATTACGATTATCACCTTCCGCATAATTTCCCTCCCCGCTAATGGCCTAAACGGCCGCCCCGGCCGACTCCTTGGCCAGTTCCCGGCCCCGGGCAAACGCTTTCAGATTCAAATCGACAAACTTGGCTTTAACCCGGGCCCGGATGGCTTCTTCCCAGACCGAAATCTCGAAATCCAGTCGGCTGGAAACCACCCCCAAAAGGAGAATATTGACCAGCCGGGGATTCCCCAGCTCCAGGGCGATTTTATCGGCGTCAATGGCAATCACGTTTTTGACTTTCTTCTTAAGATCCGCCACCGGATCATCGGGATATTTGAATTTCCCCCCGGCCGTAATCGGCGGCACCAGGCGGGTCCGTGAAGTCGCTATCAGGCCGTCTTTTTTTATCCAGTCGACCGCCCGCAGAGCCTCGGCTTGCTCGAACGAAATTAATATATCGGCTTGACCATAGGGAATAATCGGCGAATATACTTTGGGACCGAATTTGACATGGGAACTGACCACTCCGCCCCGCTGCGACATCCCGTGGACTTCCGACTTTTTCACATCGAGACCGGCCTTCATGGCCATCTCCGAGAGAACCTCCGAAGCCAGAAGGACTCCCTGACCGCCGACCCCGACTATCAGAACATTGATAACCTCATTCATAATCCACCTCACTTTACACTCACGGGTTCTTCGGCCAGGACAATCGCCTCGGGTTTACACACCTGGGCGCAAAGACTGCATCCCGTACACAGGACCGGGTCAATAACCGCTTTGGGCTTGTTCCGTTTGGTCATTTCCTTCGATGGCATAATGGCCGGACAGCCAATCCGGAAACAGGCCGTGCATCCGTTGCACAACTCCGGATCGACTACATAGGGTCGATCCATAATCCTCTTCGGCATCAGGACACACGGACGATTGGTTAAAATCACCGATGGCCCCGGCCGAGCCATCTCCTCTTTTATGACATCGATCATGGCCTTCAGATCATAAGCATCCACCACCCGGACCGATTCAACTCCCAGAGCTTTGCATAATTCCGTAAAGTCAACCGCCCGGGTCTTTTCCCCCATCAGCGTATAGCCGGTGGCCGGGTGTTGCTGTCCGCCGGTCATGGCCGTTACCCGGTTGTCCAGAATCATAACGGTAATATTGCTTTTATTGTAAACCGCATCGAGCAAACCCGTTATTCCGGAATGCAGGAAAGTGGAATCACCGATAACCGCCACCACTCCCTTATCATAACCGCCGACTTTTTCCATCCCGATGGCAGTTCCGATCGAAGCCCCCATACAGATACAGCTGTCGAGCGTTTGCAGGGGCGGAAGCATGGCCAGGGTATAACAGCCGATATCACCGGTTACCGCTACCCCGACTTTTTTAAGCGCCATGAAAGCGCCCCGGTGCGGGCATCCCGGACATAATACCGGCGGCCGCGGGAATAATGGGCCGGCTTCGATCTCGGCTCCCTTAATCTCATCAATCAAGCCGGCTTCTTTCAATCCCAGGCCGACTTTGTACGGCGACAATTCCCCGAGCCGGGAAAAATATTTTTTTCCCTCCACCTTCATTCCGGCGGCCCGGATAATTTCCTCGTAATACGGCTCCAGCTCCTCGACAATAATCACCCGCTTGTGCGACTCGATAAATTTACTGATCTTTTTCAGCGGAAGCGGGAAACCGAAACCAATCTTAAAATAGTCGGCGTCCGGCAGATTATCCTTGGCATACTGGTATGATATCCCGCCAGTGATAATCCCTATTTCGGAGCCGTTTTCCTCGACCGTATTCAACTCGGTCGTTTCCGAATACTCCGCCAGTTTTTTCAACCGTTCGGTCAAAACCACATGACGTTTTTTAGCATTCGAGGGAATCATCACAAACTTTTCCATATCTCGTTTAAAGCCGACTGCCCGAGGCTCCATTGGATCGGATTCCTCGACAATCCCTTTGGAATGGGAAATCCGGGTGGTTAGGCGAAGCATCACCGGGGTATCGAATTTTTCCGAGATTTCATATCCCTTCAGCATGAAATCTTTGGCTTCCTGGCTGTCCGATGGTTCCAGAAAAGGGATCTGGGCGAATTTCGCGAACAGGCGGTTATCCTGTTCATTTTGTGAGGAGTGCATTTCGGGATCATCAGCGGAAATAACAATAAATCCGCCCTGCCCGACGCCGGTATAGGCGAACGTCATCAGCGGATCAGCCGCCACGTTGAGCCCGACATGCTTCATGGTCACCAGCGTGCGTGCACCTCCCAGGGAGGCTCCGATACCGACCTCGAATGCGACTTTTTCATTGGGTGACCATTCGGCGTAGATCGAGGGGTATTCTTCGGCTATAGTTTCAAGTATTTCGGTTGAGGGGGTACCGGGGTAGGCCGAGGCCAGCTTTACACCGGCCTCGAAAGTTCCTCGGGCAACCGCCTCGTTTCCGGATAGTAATCTTTTCATATAATAAATCTCTATTTTATAAGTTGGATGATAAAATTCATGTCATATTATAATTGAATGACAACAAATAGGCAACCCCCGTGAGAATTTTCCGGATTTTTGTCAGACAATGAGAGAACAACCGGGAATCAGGGTTGCACACCGCGATCAATCAGATGCTCCCTTGCGTGGAAGTTGCAGGGCGAAAATCATATCAATCAGAACAATGCCGGCGCCGATCAGAAATGTCGCCGTATACCCGAATAATTCCCAGATCACTCCCCCGGCAACCGGAATAACGACGGCCGTAATATGATTGGCCGTCATTCCCATGGCCAGGCAACCGGTCAGATCTTCGCCGGTTGAAATTTTTCTCAAGTACGATTTCAGGGCTATCGAGGATCCGAATAAAATATTGTCGATCAGGTAGAAAATAATCAGGAGAGGTAAATAATCAACATAAGCATAGCCTGAAAAAATGAAAATAAGAATAAAAGAACATCCCGCCATGACCGCTCTCTCGCCCAATCGGTCGCTGAGTATTCCCAACCAGCGATTGGTAAAAATAGTAATCAGATTATTGGCCAGAATGATCCCGGAAATCATGGTGATATTCAGACCATGATTTTTTACCAGCAGAAATATGGCAAAAGTCGTGAAAATATGTCGGCGGCAACCCCGAAGAAAATACAGGGTGTAATACAGCCAGTATTTTTTCTTCAGCGTCAATTTGCGCTTCTCAGCCAGACCCCGATTAGGAGGAATAGCCGCCAGAAGGTACAAACCTATCAGTAAAACTAATCCGCCAACCGCGTAAAACGTCGCCCGGTATGACAGAAACAAGGTCAGGATCAGGACAAGGGAACCCCCGGTTAAACCGGCAATTGATTCCCACGATCGGAGTCGACCCTGGATTTTTCCATAATTGTCGGCTGAAGCCAAAAGAAGCAGTTGCGACGTATTAAGCGGTTCGAAATAATGAAGACCGAAAGAAATAACCAGAGTGGCCAGGCCAAAAATAACCAGAGAGGGAGCCAAGCCGGATAGGATTAATCCCAACCCCACCAGGATAACCGAAATCGAGACAATTTTGGATTCGGTCAGAATCAGGGCCAGGGCCCCGGCCCCGAAAGCCAGCAATCCCGGAATTTCCCTCACGGACTGGATGATCCCGATCTCTGCTGGCGACGCATCGAAAATCTCCACTGCAAAATTATTGAAAATGATTCTCCAGGCATAAAATCCGATCCAGATAGTAAAGTTTGAAAAGGCAACTGTAAGGAAGGATACTCTGTTGATTCCAAGAGCCATAATCGGCTCAAGATAACAAAATGACGACTCGTGCGCCTATGAAAATTGCAGATTATAATGAGAAATTCCACCACCGGCAGGCATAATCCTGAAATACGTGATAAATATTAAATGGATATGTCGATAAATAAAATACACCCACCGACCAGTGAAAGAATTAGCCGGCCGGGAAAAACCATTGACGGAACCGACCTTTATGTCATATATTTGAACTCCCTAAACAGCGAATCAGAGGAAACGAGATGGATTTTGACAAGTCAATTTTTAAGGCTTATGATATTCGTGGCATCGTTCCCGATCAGTTGAATACCGATATTGCCTATCGTATCGGCAACGCCCTGGCGGCTTACCTGAAACCAACCTCAATCGCGGTCGGGAGAGATATGCGGATTTCATCACCGGAGTTGTTCGAGGCTCTGGCCCGCGGCATTCTGGATCACGGTGTGGATGTCGTCGATCTGGGTCTGGTTTCCACCGACGGCCTCTACTTTGCGGTCGGAAAATATGGATACGATGGCGGGGTTATGATTACCGCCAGCCACAATCCCAAACAATATAACGGCTTCAAAGTCTGCCGCAGGGAAGCCTTGCCGCTTTCCGGTCAGGCCGGACTGGATAAAATTCGGGATGCCCTCATCAACGATACCCTGGTTAAATCATCCCAGCGCGGTAATATTGCCCGCAAAGATATCTCCGGTGATTATGCCGAACACTGCCTGTCATTCATCGACCTCTCGGTTATCAAACCTTTCAAAATCGTGGTCGATGCCGGCAATGGCATGGCCGGATTAACCCTGCCCCCGGTCTTCGAGAGACTGCCGGTCAAACTCATTCCTCTTTATTTTGAACTGGACGGCTCTTTTCCACATCACCCCGCTTCACCCATAGAACTCGAAAACCTGGCCGATTTACAAAAGAAAATCGCCGACGAGAAAGCGGATTTCGGTGTGGCTTTTGATGGTGACGCTGATCGGATGTTTCTGGTTGATCGAAATGGCCGACAGGTCGGGGGGGATATGGTTACGGCTCTGGTGGCCGAAAGCCTCTTGAATAAAAACCCCGGCGAGACCATTCTGTATAATCTGATCTGTTCTAAAGCGGTCCCGGAATTGGTCGAACGCCTGGGCGGCAAGGCCATCCGTACCCGGGTCGGCCACGCCCTCATCAAACCGTTGATGAAAAAACATAACGCCATTTTCGGCGGCGAACATTCGGGCCATTTTTATTTTCGCGATAACTGGTTTGCCGATTCCGGACTGATCGCCTTTCTGGTTTGCCTGGAGCTTCTCAGTAAAAGCGATCGACCGCTTCACCAAAAAATTGCCGAAATCGATCCATATTTTCGTTCCGGGGAGATTAACAGCAAGGTTGAATCGGCCCGCGATAAAATCGAGGAGATTGCCGACCACTTTTCCGGCGGGGAACAGGACCGAATCGATGGTCTGACGGTGGATTTCGGCGATTTCTGGTTTAACCTCAGACCATCCAACACCGAACCGCTATTGCGGCTCAATGTCGAGGCAAAAACAAAAGAGCTTCTCGACAAAAAGGTCGCCGAGATTCTTAAAATCGTCCGGGACTGATCATTGTTCCGATAACATATTAAGGCAGAATAACTTTCTGCCTTTTTTCTTTCCCCGGAGCCCTTTTGTCGGTATTTTTTGGGAAATCATAAAACCGGTTGATTCCTGCTTTCTGATTTTGTAATATAAGATTGTTATCTATTTCGGATAATTGCTGAACTCAAAGCACCATTCTACCAAGACACAAAAGCCCCGCTATTGCTAGCGGGGCTTTTGATTGGGTGGTGTTCCTGAAGTAACGTCAGGTCGGGCGTTGACGTTACTTGAT